>CADBFX010000014.1 GCA_902794125.1 uncultured Elusimicrobium sp.
GGAAATCACCCCGGCTATTATGAAAGATTACCGCAATACGGGTGGTTTTGATTTAATCCAATCCGGCCGCACCAAAATTGAAACGGACGAACAATTAGCCGCCGCAAAGAACAATCTTCTCAAAAACAAATTAGATGCCCTCGTAGTAGTAGGGGGGGATGACTCCAACACCAACGCCTGCGTGATTGCTGAATACTTAAAACAACAAGGCATTGCGATTAGCGTTATTGGCGTGCCGAAAACAATTGACGGTGACCTGAAAAACAAACAAATTGAAACCTCGTTCGGGTTTGATACGGCTACCAAAATTTATGCCGAACTTGTCGGCAACATTGAACGCGACGTCAACTCCGCCCGCAAATACTGGCACTTTGTGCGCCTTATGGGCCGCAGTGCTTCGCACATTACCTTGGAAGTTGCCTTCAAAACGCATCCGAACGCTGTTTTAATCGGCCGGGCAAGTGGTGGACGGCCTCGTAAAACTGATTGTTAAACGTTCCAAAGCCGGTAAAAATTTTGGAGTCGTGCTCGTGCCGGAAGGACTCATTGAATTTATCCCGGAAATGAAGGAACTGATTGCCGCATTAAACGACACCTTAGCCGACAACGAAGCCGAACTCTCCACCTTGCACACCTTGGCCGAGAAGAAAATGATTGTTCTTTCTAAACTACCTAAAAAATTGGCCGATTTGATGAAATCCTTGCCCGACGGCATCGCCAGCCAACTTATGTTGGACCGCGATCCGCACGGCAACGTGCAAGTTTCTTTAATTGAAACGGAAAAACTCTTGGTAGAAATGATTCGCACGCAATTAGCCGCTATGAAGAAAGCCGGTACTTACAAAGGCAAATTCTCCGCGCTTACGCACTTCTTTGGTTACGAAGGGCGCTGCGGGCAACCCTCTACCTTTGACGCCAACTACACTTATGCTTTAGGGTACAACGCGGCCGTCCTCGCGCTGAACAAATGCACCGGTTATTTATCTTCCGTACGCAAACTGACTAAAAAAGCGCAAGATTGGGAAGTGGGCGGTATCCCGCTTACCATGATGATGAACATTGAACGCCGCAAAGGTAAAGAAAAACCCGTTATCAAAAAAGCCTTGGTGGAACTCAAAGGCGAGCCGTTCAAATACCTGGCTAAAAACCGCGCCGCTTGGGCCGAACACGACTTGTATGTGTTCCCCGGTCCGATTCAATTCTTCGGCCCGTCAGAAGTAACGGATATCACCACCTACACGTTACAACTGGAACAAGGCAAAAAATTAAAATAAATTATTGCCACGCACCACACAACCTTCGGCATGTCCGAAGGTTGTGTTTTTTATATAGGTCCAAATTCACGAGTAAACTACCCCAAAGGCCCATGGCAAATTGCCTGTTTTTTTATTAGACTACAAGTAGAAATATTATGAGAAAACGGCTATTACTTTTTCTACTGTTTTTGTCGGCCACACTGGGAGCACAGGCCCAGGAAGGATTTTTTTCTCAAATTAGATTGTTTGGCCGCCAAACGACACAAACCCAGCAGATAACCAAACAGTTAGCCCAACAGGTAGAATCCTCCTTCCAAAAAGCCTGTGAATTTGCCTGTTCGGAACAAACCTATCATTTGTTGACCTCAGGCCCCAGCAAATATATGCGCCAGCCGTTATACTCCAGCCCAACGCAGTTATATCCCAATGCTACGTTTATTACTACGCCGGAGCAACTCAGCAGTTATTTCCTCGTTCAGCAAAACAAAAATATTACACACCAGTTGCCCAAATTGCAACAACTAAGAGATGAGATTTTGGCTAATTTAGAAAATTTTGAAAAGACAAAACAGGTTACCCTTATTCCGGAGG
The DNA here is from genome assembly GCA_902794125.1 of uncultured Elusimicrobium sp. Classification (GTDB taxonomy): domain Bacteria; phylum Elusimicrobiota; class Elusimicrobia; order Elusimicrobiales; family Elusimicrobiaceae; genus Avelusimicrobium. The sequence goes on from CADBFX010000014.1 coordinate 1,848, forward strand.
AAGAAACTCCTGCAGCATGGCTCGTTGATCAATTGCAAGATGATTTGGAGTATTTACTGCTGGGAGAAGTACATTATTACCCCGAAATACAACCCCAAATAGTCAATATGATTCGTTCGTTACGCCATCGTTACCCGGATCGCCAAATTATTTTATTTACTGAATTTTTGTTGGAAAACGAAACCTGGGATATGGCAGCAGATTTAACAATCAATTATAAAGAGTATCAAAAGGTTTGGATTGCGGCTCAAGTTCGTCAAATTCAATCCATCGGGTTAGAACCGGCTTTCGTAGAAAAAGACCATGTCCGCCTTCACTATCGTCCTCCGATTCAAACGAGTTGGTTGGCCTCGAGCCGCCAGCAAAACATCTGGGCCTCCTTGGAAGGGATGCGCCTTCGTAATACTCGTTGGCTTCAAACCCTTAAAACTTACCGCGCTCAATATCCACACGCTTTGTTTATCATATATGCTGGGGAGGCTCATGTATCTTATAACGAACCGTATTCTATTGGTACTGCTCTTGGCAACAAAAAAATAAAGGTTATTAACTTTGACAATAATTTTTCCCTAGGTACAAATTCTACTTTAACAACTCCTTTTGATCATATCACAAGTGGTAGATTTACCATGGAAAAACTTACAGACAAGAAATATGGTATAACTCCCATTTTACACTTCCCGGATAAACATTTGTCACGTTTGGCCGGGTTTGATTATTCCGTTAAAGTAACTATTTTCCCGCATGATTAGATTATTTTCCAGGCAAATACAAAAAAGTCTTTCCCGGGCAAACATTTCAGACGATAAGCAGGGCGAAATTTTGCGGCGGTTAATAGCGGAAAAATGGCTACTGCAACAAACGACTTTAACGAAAATCCCTAAATGGCTGGATTATTTTACTTCGCCGGTTACGCCCGTTTCCGCGCTAACAGAGACGTTAGACTCTCTGCAAACGGGGGAAGAAGGAACCCCTCATGCGTTAACTCCGCAGGCTATTGCTTTTATTAGCGAGTTATTTCGCCCGGATTCCCGTCAAAATAAAGCTTTTTATACTCCTTTTGAACATGGGCAGCTTCTGGCCCAAAAAACGCTTACTGCCTGGCTTACTCAGCACGCCGGACTTACGTATTCCCAAGCCGAACAATGGCTTACAACCGGGCCCGATACACAGAATTCGTCTTTAAGCCGGCAATTATGCCAATTAAAAATATGCGACCCGGCTGCCGGGGCGGGGGGATTATTAATCCCTATGTGGCTAATGCTAACGCATTTAGCAGCCCAATTAGACGCATCTAAAAACGAAAATCAACTTTTATTAAACTTTGCGCAGCACAACCTATATGCTTGCGATTTATCTTCCCAGGCATTGACAGATTTGCGCTTGCGGGCCGCCCTTACACTACAAGCACGCGGCGTAACACCGCCTACCCATTTTATGCCGCATTGTATAGTGGCGAATGCTTTAGCCGGTCAGACACAATCGGTCTTTGAAGAAAAATTCCCACAAGTCTTTCTCAAAAAGGGTGGCTTTAATATCTTGCTTTGCAATCCACCGTATATGGGGCAAAAAAACAACCGCGCCATTTTTGAACAACTGCGCCGTCATCCTCGTTGGGAAAAGCATTTCACGCCAAAATCAGACCTGTTATATTTCTTTTTTCATTTGGCCCTGGATATTTTATCACCCGAAGGGCTGGCCGGTTTTTTAACAACGGCTTACTGGCCGCAAGCCACATCCGCCACTTCGCTTCGTAAAAGACTTGCCAAAGAAAGCAATCTGTTAGAACTGGTTAATTTAGAAGGCACGCCCATATTCAGCCGCGCTACCGGGCAACATAATTTAATTACCGTTTTTTCCCGGGGGCCACGCGGCGACTTTTTATGCCGCTTGTCCAACGAAAAAGAGACCGTTTCCCTTTCCCAGCGACAACTATATTCCGGGCCTCATTGTGGCCTTCAAACTCAGCCACTATCCGCCGATATATCTGCCGTACTTTCTAAAATGGCAGACGTACCCTTACGCTTGGCCCAAGTGGCCCAAATTTCTAACGGGCTAATGACCGGGTGCGACAAAGCATTTGTGCTTACTTCCGCCGAAAAAAAATCTTTAGGTGCTACTCCTGCGGAACAAAAAAAATTAAAACCATTTTTTAAAAATTCCGATATTTCGGCTTATCAAACACGCCGAACTCCGCTGTACTTTTTGATTGATTTTTTCTATCCGCAAGATAAAAATACCAATTTTTCACACTATCCGAACCTACTGCAACATTTGGCTCAATTTAAAGACCCGCTCCTGGCCCGCAAACAAAACAACAACGGCATTGATAAACAGCTGGCCGCCGGGAAATACTGGTTCGGCTCGGTACGGCGGAAAATGAACTTTGAACAAGAAAAACTAGTGGTAGCCCACCGCAGCAAAACAAATGCTTTTGCCTACGCGCCGGGAGCGTGGTACGCCAGTTCCGACGTCTATTTTATAACAAACCCTCAAGGGCCGTTCTCTTTATGGTATTTGCTCGCATTATTTAATTCAACGCCTTACTATGCGTGGCTCTATTTTAAAGGTAAAAGGAAGGGGAATTTGCTAGAGCTCTACACCCAACCTTTGCAACAATTACCCGTTGCGCAAAGCACCCGCTTGCAGCAGGAACAATTAGAAAAATGGGCTCAAGAAATGTATCGCCAACCTTCGGAAAAACTGCAAAATAAAATCAATGCTTTAGTAGCCAATATTCTGGGGCTTACCCAAAAGCAACAACAAGCACTTTCCGCCTGGATAAAACAAGTAAAATCCGCTTAAACCACAATAAATTTTTTATTGTATAATGAAGTTGAAGTAAATTTTATAACGAGGAGATTACAATGAACGCAATAAATACGTATTTTATTGATGTGCTCAAAAATCATTATTTTGATTTCAAAGGGCGTGCCACGCGCAAACAATTCTGGATGTATGTATTATTTATGTTTATAATCGGAATCGTGCTAGGGATCTTGGCCAAAGCGTTAGGGGATACGATCGGCTCGGTATTGTCGTTGGTAGTAGGGTTAGCTTTCTTGCTGCCGAACTTGGGTATTGCCGTACGCCGCCTACACGACACGGACCGCAGCGGTTGGTGGATTTTGCTCGGGTTTATCCCGGTCATTAACTTCATCGGCGGAATTGTACTGCTCGTTTTCTACGTACTTCCCAGCACCGGTGCTAATCGTTTCGGCAACTAATTAAAATTTACCGCCCGTTTTACAACGGGCGGTTTTTTATGCCTATGCAAACACATATTTCACGCCAAGAAGCCTTGGCTTTACTTAAAAAATACAACCAGGGACCTTTTCACCTGGTACACGCTGTGACGGTGGAAGCCGTGATGCGCTATTTTGCTAATTCGCTGGGGTACGCCCAAGAAGCCGATTTCTGGGCCTTATGCGGTTTATTGCACGACGTAGATTTTGAACAATATCCCCAAGAACACTGCAAAAAAGCGCCGCAATTACTCGCCGAAATAAATGCTGAGCCGGAACTCGTACGTGCGATTTGCAGCCACGGCTACGGAATTTGCCTGGATATTAAGCCCGAGCACGAAATGGAAAAGATTTTATTTGCCACCGACGAATTAACCGGGCTTATCGGTGCGGCGGCGCGGATGCGGCCTTCCAAAAGCACGCAAGACATGGAACTTTCCAGCTTAAAGAAAAAATTTAAGGATAAAAAATTTGCGGCCGGCTGCTCTCGCGATATTATCCGGCAGGGAGCTGAAATGCTCGGTTGGGAATTAGATAAACTTTTAGACGAAACCCTAAAAGCCATGCGCGAAACGGAAAATACGGTAACGCAAGAAGTAGCCCAACTCTAAAAACACCGCCCAACCGGGCGGTATTTTTATAAGTAGTTTTTTAATTCATTAAAAAATTCCGTAGCCTTCATGGGAAAATAATAATCGGTAATACTGTTTGTAAATGCTGAGGGTTGCGGATTTACTTCAATGATTTTGGCCCCAAATTGTTTGGATAGCAACGGCAAACTACACGCGGGCATTACTTGCCCGGCCGTACCCACAATAAGCATTACATCGGCATTTTCGGCCATTTCATGCGATTTTTGGTAAGCCAAGGGGGGAATGCCTTCACCGTAAAAAACAAAATTCGGTTTTAACACGCCTCCGCACGTGCAACAAGGAGGATCTGCCTCTAAATTGATGTTCGCCAAATCATACTGTTTGCCGCAACGCTGACAAGAGAGCGTATAAATAGTGCCGTGAAATTCTTGCACGTTTTTACTGCCGGCTTTTTGATGCAAACCGTCTATATTTTGTGTAATAACGCCCTTAAAATTTCCCTGTTTTTCCAAATCGGCTATGCCCAGGTGGGCCGCATTCGGCTCTGCATCATGCATATCGTTGAAAAAAATCTTTTTCATTTCGCGCCAACTTTCTTGTGGATGCGCCTGGAAAAAATCAATTTCAATGTATTTCGGGTCGTACTGATTCCACAAACCGCCGGCCCCCGTAAACGGGGCAATACCGCTTTCCACGCTAATACCCGCCCCGGTAAAGGCAACGCCATACGAGGCATTTTTAATTAATTTGGCTGCTTCGTTAATAGTGTGATTCATAGGTTTATTGTAGCAAAAAAGAACTGGACTCAAACACGAGCCCAGTCCTTTTTAATGAGATATCTACAAATTTACATGTCCGTGGCAAAACATGTAAACAGCTCCCAGTGCAAAAACCAATAATAAAAACACCAGCATCTTCTCCTGCGCAGTAAAAACCGGTAAATTATCCCTCTTTTCCTTCCGGGCCCACATAAATACCGGGATGCCTAGCGCCAAGAAAATTACCGCCATAAACAGGTATTTCACACCCGCCGCATACACCAACCACAAAGCATATACCGTACCGCAGATGGACGTAAACAAAGCAGCCGCACGTCCTTTAGAAGAAATCTTGGCGTACTCTCCGTCTTCGGTCAGTTTCCACAAATAGGCCGTGCTTGCCAAATACGCAGGCAATACCATTACCCCGGTAATGGAAAGCATCGTATTCCATGCGTTATTGGAAAAATAAACCATTAAAATAGCCAGTTGCATCAGTGCGCTTGTCACCCACAATGAAACCGACGGGGCACCATTTTTATTTTGTTTAGCAAAGGCTTTTGGAAACGTCCCGTTTTCGGCGGCAGCAGCCGGAATTTCAGCCGTAATCATCGTCCATGCCAGCCACGAAGAAAGTACCGCAATTAGTAACCCGCAGTTCATAAATACAGCTCCCCACGGCCCGACTACTTTGGCTAAAACTCCCGCCGTAGATGGATTGGCCACCGCGGCAATTTCTTCTTGCGTCAAAAACCCAAACGGTAAAACGGACAACCCAATGTATATCACCAAACAACCTAAAAAGCCCAAAAAAGTGGCTTTGCTAACGGCGGATTGACTTTTAGCCCGGTTAGAAAGCACCCACCGCTCCTTCAATACCGATAAACGCCCATAGCGTAACCAGCATGGTACTTTTTAATTGCGTCGGCAAACTGCCCAAACTTTTTCCATTTTCCGCTAACTTGCCCCAGAAGTTAAAATCAAACTTATCCAAGTGAAACACAAAAAGCAAAATTAAACAGAATAACAGTAGCGGCACTAATTTACCAATCGTGCCGATAACGTTCAAAATAGCCGCTTGCTTTACTCCGCGCAGCACCACCCAGTTAAATCCCCAAATCAGCACCGAACCACACACAATGGACAATAAATTATTCCCGCCCGCAAAGTGTGGGGGGAAAAAATAATTCAGTGCGTCCATGGTAATAACGGCATAGCCGACGTTACCGAAACCCAGCCAATGGTAAAGCCGACGTACGGGCCAAACCCTTCGCGGGCGTACATATAAATACCGGCGGTTAAATCGGGCTTTACGCGCGAAAGCACGCTAAATGTGTTGGCGATAAAATACATCCCCACCCCGGTAATCAACCACGCCAACAGCACCGCTCCCGCGCTGGCTCCGGCCGCCATGTTTTGGGGAAGGGAGAAAACTCCGCCCCCAACCATGGAACTAATCACAATACTGGCTAAACCGATTATGCCCAGTTTAGCAGCGGTTTTGTTGTTATCTCCCATAATTCCCCCATGTAAAAACTATTTCAAGTTTACCGGTTCGGCAAATTTGAAATTTAAGAAACCCATACACGTTAAGCAGTACGCAAACGGTTGGGTGATGTTAATATAGTTGTGCCAGATTTGAAAATCGCTATGCTTGCCTACTCCGCGAATTTCCAATTCGTGATTGAGCGATTTATTAAGCCACATGCGCGCGTGCCCCTCGGCAATTTCATCGTTGATAGGGGTATCAAAATATTCCACATATTCAGCCGCCCAACCGCCGATGAGTTTACCTTGCGCATCTTTTCCCCAGCATACACCAACGCCTGTGGCGATGGCTTTGTGTTCTTCCATGCGGGCTCCGTTTCCGGCAATGATTGTTTCCAATACGGCACCGTGTTTAAAATACGGTGTCACTTGATCTACCGGCACAATGTTCCCTTTGAGTTCTTTCGGCAGTACCGACGTATAAGGCACAATATTAAAATTTTCTATTTTCGCTTGCATGAGTGCCGAATCATAACAAAACGTTTCAAACGGTTGCGGTGGAATACCGTCGCATGCTTGACCGGCACCGCCGGTAATAAACGCTAATGTCGGATAGCGCGTTCCTAACAGAAGTTCATTTTTTTCCATAAGTTTATCTCCTTGATATGATTACAACTGAATTGTCGTACGTAAACCAACTACCGTGGTCAGACCTTGGTTTTTATCCAACCCGGCGTTAGGATATAATTGCAAATCGGGCGTGATGGTAACGAGTTGGCCAATACCCCAAATCCATTGAAGTTCCACTGCCATTTCGCTACTACGCAAATAGGCAGGATACCCCATACCTTCTTCGCTTAACCGGTTATACGCCACCCCGGCAATAATCGCATCTTGCGAATTGCGGTGCAAGGGGTTGAGCCACGCAAGTCCCAGTGCATAGGAATTTTTAATTCCCATGGCTCCGCCCGTAGAACCGTTGGCCCGGCCAAACATGGCCCACTTTTCACCTAAGTTTTGTTGCATATTAAACGACCAACCGTTTACGTTTTCCGGCTGTTCTTCTACCGACGGTTGATAGTAGTACAACACACTATATTGCCCGGCCCCTAACTCAAAATTCGGCGTCCAAGAAAGCGAACCAAAAACAGTGTATTTGCCGTCAAACGCATCTTTGAATTTAATACGCGAACCCGTTACGTTGGTAGCGTCCTGATACCCGGCCGCCAGCGACCACTTTTTATATTGCGCTTGTACATAAGCACCGAGCGAAGCTGACGGATAAGCACTGCTTGCATTTTGCGAAAGCGCATAGTTCATTAGTGCGGTTTGCTGGTTAGCAATATACGTCGTGCCGTCGAAGTTATAGAGCGGGAATTGCCCCACGGTAATACTGAGCCAATTTAAATCTCCCGGCAGGGTGTGCGTATAGGAAAATTGAGAGAAAATTTCCTGATTGGCTGCGTAATCGTTAAACGCCGTTGCCAAATTCGCACGGCCTTGCAAGGTAGCGGCCTGTGCGCCCCAATAACGCACCAAGTTGTAGTTTACGTTTAATTGGCCGGAACCGAGAGCGCGGTCTTTAAATAAATTCCACGTCATATAAGGGTAATAAATCCCTTGAATGGCCGTTTGTTTGCCGTTAGGCGCAACGCGCTGAGCGGTGTACGAAACGTCTACGCCTATATCCATGCCCCACTCGTTTAATTGCTTTTTGCCTGCGGCCCAACCGCGTTCCAATGTGGAGCCTTCCGCCTCCACCCATTGGCGAGCGGTTTGACGTTCCTGGATGCGCCGTTCGTGTTTGGCCGGCACACGGATAAATTCTTCTACCGAATCAATATAGATTTGTGCTTGCACTACAGAAGCGCCCAATAACGCCACCGCCACAAACACACTTTTTAGTAGTTTCATGCTTCCTCCTAAAATAATAGAGTGCCCGATAAAGAGCCGTCTATAAAATACAAAGCCTAGTTGCCGCTAACAACCCAAAAAATAGATTAATTCGTTTTTTGCCGACGGAAGAAAAAAATAATCTAATCTTTTTTCTTGGTGTGCAAATGAAAAAATTGTTACAATAAAAACCGGTTTAAAGAGGTATGACATGAAAAAAATATGGACTCGTTTTTGGGATTTTATAGACCCGGGCCGCAAAGGCCCTTGGTGCTGGCAATACGGCTGGAAAGGAATTTTATTTATTGGACTGGGGACATATTTTCTGTATCAATGGTATGTCGGGCCGCGGCATTGTCCGTTCGCAGGGCTTTTGTGGCTGATGACAATTGGTATTCACGAGGCAGGGCACCCTATTTTTCGCTTCCTGTTTTTAGGCAATTTTAAAATGACAATTTGGGGAGGTACCCTGATGGAAGTAGGAGTACCGTTGTTATGCTTTTTTAGTTTCTTACACCGGGGAAAAGAAATTCAGGCTGATGTTTGCTTACTTTTATTATCAATTTCATTTTACAGCGTAGGGCACTATACCGGGTGCAGTTTGGACCCGGTGATTTCCCTTTTAAATGCCGGGCCGGAAACGCTGCCCGACTGGGATTATATGCACAAATGGTTAGGAACCGAAGGATATGAATGGCATATGCGCCATGCGTTTTATTGGTTAAGTGCTTTTACCGCCGCACTGGGCAGTTTTCTATTTATAAAGCATTTTTGGAAGTGGAACGACCCCAACAACAGCAAAAAATATACCGACCAAGATGACGGCTACGGTTTTTTCAATAAACAATATTGAAAAATCCCGGGGAAAACCCGGGATTTTTTTATTCAAATAAGTTGGGGGTAGAAGTTGGCAAACTCTCCGCGGCGGGGGGAGCAGATTTTTTATTTTTCCCACCGGAATAATCGTAATTCATCCGTTTTAAAAGCCGTGCATTATCTTTGGTGACGGGCACTTCATACACGTCCACAATACGTTGCGCAGTCGGCAGGAATGCCCCTTTGTTTCCGTCAATATGTCCACGCGCGATTTTAACGGCTTCTGCGGCGTTGGTAATGGCATTTTCCGCCTTGGCAAAATTAATGAGAAAATCATTGAATTTTTCCATTAATTTCAAAATATCTTCTTTTAAATCATCCATATACTCGTGCTGTTTATCAATATCCCACAAACGCGAAACCATTTTAAGCGTGCTCATCAACGAAGTAGCCGACACGAGCGCAATATTGTTTTTCCACGCCTCACTTAAAATATCCGGCTCGGCCTCTACGGCAGCCAACAACGCACTTTCCGGATAAACAAACATCAGCGTATAATCAGGTTGTACTTTTTCGCCTTGTTCTTGGAATTTTTTATAGTATTTTTTTGCGCTTAAATCTTTAATCGTTTTCTTTACATCCTTCACGTGTTCGGCTAATGCGGCTTCTTTTTCTTTGGGATCCTGCGCGTTAAAATAGCGCATATAGTGATTAAATAACGTCTTAGAATCCACCACAATCCACCGGTCCCCGGGCAAACCGATTTGCACGTCCACCCGTTTGCCTTCCTCGGCTACTTGTTGGAAATAATCCACGCCTTCCTTCATTCCGGCTACATCTAAAATACGTTTTAAGGTTTCCTCGCCCCAACTGCCGCGGACAATGGATTCACCTTTAATGGCATTGGTTAAGTGAATAGCACTTTCGTCAATTTTTGCCGTAGATTTAATCACTTCCTCCAACTTAGTTTCCAAGCGCGATTGGGCCCGGCCGGTTTTGTCCTCCATATCGGCTACTTTTTTAACAAATCCGTCAAACGCTTCTTTGAGGGGGGCCAAGGTTTTTAAATTGGCCGTATCCAACCCTTTTGTTTTTTCATCTAATACTTGCTGGGCAACGGCTACAAACTGAGCCTTATACGTATCCATCACCGCTTGAAAATTCTTTGTAACGAGCTCTTGCTCGCGTTTACCGGCTTCCAACTGGGTGGCTAAGCGGGTATTTTCTTGCGCGCAGGTAGCCATTTCCCGTTGTAACCGAGCTATTTTTAAGAGGTAACACCCCAAGATACCACCCATACATCCGATTAATAAACCTAAAACAAAATACATACACCCTCCTTCCTTTTTTACATTGTAGCAACTTTTGAAGTAGGAAAAATCACAAAAGTTTTATAAAATAAAGGGGATAACTATATTTTTAACAGGAGACATACTTTCATGAAAAAATTATTTTTCTTAGCACTTACTGCCGCTACTTTAACTGCGGCCTGTGCCACCACCGGAACAGATTCCGCCGCTACCACTGCCAACCAAACCATTACGTTGGAACAAGCGTTGGAAAAATCGGCCGCTACCCGTGAAAAACTATTGGAAGCCAAACAAGCCTATCAAAACGCTAAATTGGCTGCCGAAGTAGCCGCCGGCAAAAAAACCACTACCCAAGCTACCCAAGAAGTAGCCCAACAAAAAATTGACGCCGCGAAAAAGCAATTGGAAGATGAAAAAAATTCGTGGTTGGAATTGTTGAAATAAACAATCTTTATTCCCAACAAAAAAACCGGACGTTCAACGTCCGGTTTTTTATTACTGAAGTGAATTACTTATTTGGCCGGCATCGGTTGCGGCATTTCTTCCGGGCCGTTCCCTTCAAAGGGAGGGCGAGGAGTATTTCCGCGCGGGCCACCGAAATGACCGGGACGATGGCCTTTGGGGCCTTGTTTAAAGTCCGGTTTCGGGTTATCACCCGGGCGCGGACCTTCAGGTTTATCAAACAATACTTTTAAACTACCTTCCTCTGCGATAAACGCTTCCGTTTTTTCGGCCACCCATTCGCTATTATGGGCTTTTTCTTCGGCTAAAGCCGTTTTCATATGTTCCAGCCGTTGCGAAAATTTAACCAGTTGGTCTTCTTTAAAGTTTAATTGTTCGTCACGAACTGATTTTACAAACGCTTCAATTTCCGCTTTTTTGGCTTCTTTCTTTTTACCTTTAGCCTTATTGTATTCTTTCACCAATTTTTCGGCTTTTTCTTGAGTGGCTTTCATTTTTTCCATTTGCTCTTTACGGGCTTTTTTGAAATCACCCTTTTTTACTTTGGCTTCAGCCGCCACTACGGAATTATTTTTTTCCGGTTGTTTTACGTCGGTTTTATCCCCGGCGAAGGCTGGCACAAATAACACCCCGGCCAGCAAAGCGATCATTACTTTCTTCATATGCATTCCCTCCTTAAAAATCCTCTTCCATCAATGTTAGGTCTGACGCAAACGAAAGATAATCTTCATCCATATTTTCAGTCATATAAGCAATTATTTCCGCTTTGTCAAATGCCGTTTTTTCAAACGGGAGTCCTACTATAAAACCCCACATGCACGCCCCGGCTAATACGCTGGTAGCCACAATCTCTTTCCAATGGCTCCACACGGAACGTTTGCGGGATGTTTTTGCAAACAAATCCTCTACTACTTGTGCAGGGGCGGCGGGAGCTTCCAGCGCGGCCTGCGTTTTTTGTAAAAATGCCAATTGCTGCTGGCACTTAGCGCACGTTGCCAAATGGGCGGCAAATGCGGTCTGTTGTTGCGGTGTTAATTCGCCGCTTACATATAACAAGATATTTTGACACTCTTTCATAAATTTTCCTCCGCCACTTGTTGGGCACGCAATAATTGTTGCATCTTTTTTACCGCTCTGTGACAATCTGCCAATACTGTTCCTAAAGGCCGTTTGAGTAAATCCGCAATTTCCTGAAACGATAAATACTGCCTAAGTTCTATTACTTCCCGTTGACGCGGCGGCAATAAATCGGCCGCTTTACGAATTTGCTCCAAGGTTTCCTCCCCGGTTAAACTTTCCAGAGGAAGGGGGGAATCATCGGGCAATACTTCTTGTAAAAATGCTTTGCCATCTTCATCGGTCTGGTCCAGCGAAACATCTGCCCGGGTATCCCGCCAATAATTAATCACCTTGTTACGCGCCGCTAAAAACAACCAAGCTTTAAACTTCCCTTGCGCCTTATAAGAATCAATGTGTTTAAAAAATGAAATAAACACTTCTTGGAATAAATCCCCGGCGGCACCTTCATCTTTTACTAATGATAAAATATACTGATAAAGCGAATTTTTATAACGATATACCAATTGCTCAAACGCGGTTTTATCACCGTGTTGAAACTGCACCACTAATTCGTCATCTGTATATCTTTCTTTGTTCGTTTCCATATATATATATATAACCCTAAATTAAAATTTTTATTGCATTTATTTTCTATTTTTTATATTTTATATATATAAAGGTTGCAATGGGTTATATTATAAAAAACAAATAAGAATAATTCTTGACAGCTTTTTTCAAAATTTACTAAAATAATAAGTGAAGTTAGAAATTACAAATTTATTTTGAAAAAAATTATTATGACATACAACATTTGCCGTTCCTATCATAATGAAAAATTCTCCGTACTACGCCCGATGGCTACGGAAGAATCTTCTATTATGTGGATTAAGGAGCGGGGAGTGTGCGCATAAGTGCAAACAATTTTTAATGAATACCGAAACCCCGCTCAAAGAAAAAAAGAGCGGGGTTTTTTATTGAGGAAAGGAAAAGAATGAAAAAAATAATCGCTGTATTACTTAGCATCAGTATTATCGTAGCCGGGCAAACGCCCGCGCTTGCCCAATTAGTTCCGGCCGGCGAACTGACTGGTATTGCCAAAGGAGCGGGGGCCGCTTCCCGCGCCGCGCAGGAAGCTGCCAACATTACCATCCCTCTCTCTGTTATTCCGACTACGGTAGTGCAACCCCCTTTATTACCAGGGCAACCCGGTGTGGTAGCACCTTATAATACTATACCTATTTCGGCTTCTGTGTTATCGGCTGCCCGCAAAACGGCCTTAGCCCGCTTAACAACACCGGCCGCTATCCGCACGCAAGCCAAACAAGGAAGCACCGCTTTCTTACCGGATGCTATCTTAGCCATTAGCGACAATGCCGAACGCGCCGCTTTACTGCGCGCCGAGTTCATTACCGCCGCCATCCAAGGCAGTGCCACTACCGGGCAATTGAACAAAGCAATCACCTTTTGGCGTAACGATTTATCTGTTCAATTAGCTTCTTTTAAGAAAAAACCCTCCGATACAGCGGCCTTAAATGCGTTAGCCGATATGGCCGGGATTGGTTTATTTGGCGAATCTGCCACCGCACAGGATGGGCTGTTACTGTTAGATGCTTATAAGGTATTTGCGGAAACTTCGTTTAAAAACATTGCCGCGGCACACACGGCCAGAGGTCTTTTACGCCTGAAACAATACCAACATCTGCAAGATTTCTTTACGAAACACGCCGGTGAATTTATCAACCTGCAACAAGGTATTTCGGGCTATGCCGTTACGCACGAATTACCGGTTCAGCTGGGCAAACCTTCTGCCAGTGCTCCGGCGGTAATTGATCCGCTGTTGCGCCAACAACTGGAAGCCTACGGCGTCGCCCAGGCAATTGGGGCCAACCCCAGTATGATGGCCACTTCACTGTGGATGCATTGGGGCGGGAAAAATGCGCCTGTACCGGCCGAAGAAAATGCTCCCGCCGCTAAACCGATAGATGTACCGGCCGCTTCGCAAAATTTAGCGGATGTTACCGGCGTAGGCACGACGGAACAATTAGCCGCCGCTCCTATCAGCTTGCCGCAAGAAGGAATTGTGGCCCCTGCCGCGCAAGGGGGAGAAGCTCTCTCCGTTCCGGCGGCACAGGTAGCTACGCAAACCGTAGCTCCGGCTAATTCCGTATTCACAAAAACGGCTTCGGGCTTATCGTTCTTTGGCAAAACCCCCAAATCTAAAGAAATGGTAGGAGCACTGCAACGGGCCAGCTTGTATTTGGCCGCCGGAGTGGTGGGCTTGGAAGTGGCCACACCGGTAATTGCTAACTTTGGTACCAGCTTTGGCTTATCGTTGGAAGATAACATTTTAGTAGCCGTAGCCACTTACTTACCTTATTCGGCAGGAGCGTTACTGTCCGATTTCTTAAAAAATAAATTGGGCCGCAAAGCTTCCATGAATATTGGCTTAGGATTAATGGCCGGAGGTTTCTTAGCGGGGACAACATTAGTCGGTTTAGACGGTGCCTTCCAGCCGGAGCCAGACGCGTTAATGCACTTCTACAAAGCGCTTGCCTGTATTACAACGGCCAGTATGGGCGGGGTTTTAGTCCACAGCGCAGTTGGCCCTTTGATGACAGAAATCAATGCGGGGGAAAGTGATATCGTCCGCCAAAAACGCAATACATTTACGGAATTTTCACGCGCATTAGGGATGATGGCCTCGTTTGCCTTCCCCTTTATCGCTACCAAATTATTGGGAATGGACTGGAGTTTCACCTTTGCCATGCCAATTCCGTTACTCCTGGCTTCCTTATTAGGATTAAATATGGTGGGATTACCTAACACTAAGCCGTTGCCGCATGCACATGCTGACATGCAACAACTTGCAAAAGGAAGCATTTGGGATAGAATTAAAAATAATAGCTTTGTACACTTGTTCAAAGAAGAGCCCGGCGTGGGAGCGTTGCTCTCCGGGTTAGCCATTATGAACGCAGTGGAAATGTCTATTAACAGCGGGTTCTTATTCTTACTGCCTTCACTGACAAAAGATCCGTCTGCTCAATACCTTTTCGGGTTGGCTCAATTTGCGGCGCCGTTCTTGTTAGGTCGTTTCTTGGCCCGCAAATTCTTAAGCTGGTTCCCGAATAACAACTTAACGATGGCGACCTTGATGTCTGCCGCCGGCTCAGCCGCGGCGTTCATCCCCGGTGTGCTGAACGACCCCTACTTGCTGACCAGCACCTTGTTCGCCGCTGAGACGGGTATTTCTACCGCATTTACGTTGGCCTTTGCCCGCACGGCGCGCAACCCGGCCACGCAGGACCGCGTTACTTCGCTCATTGTGGCCACAGCCTTGGCTTGTGCTATCGGGCCGATGTTACTGACGAACTTGGCGCAAACCATGATTGACGCGGGCATATTCAGCACGTCCGGCGCTACGGCAGCTGCTATGATTGGAGTACCTTCGTTGCTGGCGTTATTCTCGGCGGGCTTATTCAAACGGGCCGAATCGTTGGGGAAACAAACCACTTCTACGATGAAACGGTTCTTGGATTTCATCAAACGCTCGGTGTATCACCCCAAACAACGCCGCCAACGCTCGTAAGAATTAGTTCAATAAAAAGCCCCGGATAAAAAATATCCGGGGCTTTTTGACGAGGAAAATTTTATTCGTAGCGTAAGGCATCAATCGGCGTAAGTTTGGACGCCTTATACGCCGGATAATAGCCAAAGAAAATACCCGTTGCCGCCGAGAACCCGGCAGACACCAATACCGCCCACACGCTTAACTGCGCCTGAAGCGACATATATTTTGACACAAACACCGTAAATATAATCCCGACAATAATGCCTATCAGACCGCCTAAACAGGAAAGCGTCATGGACTCCACCAAAAACTGCAAGCGGATGTTCCAACTCGTGGCACCGATGGCCATACGAATACCAATCTCGCGCGTACGCTCAGTAACCGATACGAGCATAATGTTCATTACGCCAATCCCGCCGACTAAAAGCGATACCGCCCCGATAATCCCCAAGAAAAGGCTCATCGTAGTAGCCGTACTTTTGGCTTGTTCCACAAACGAAGCAAAGTCGTCCAATTGGAAATCGTCTTTTCCCAACGGATGAATACGATGGGTGTTCCGCACCACATTAGCAATATCCACTTTGGTATTTTCTATTTGATTAAAATCGGCAGCGCGAATAACCACGCGATCCAACGCGCGACGGTCTTTACTGTTCCACCCGCTTACGTCCAACTTTACCTTCCCCGTCGTGTACGGAATGAGTACACCTTCATCAATATTAAACCCAAAACCGCTGGAGCCCGTCCGTTTTGTTACACCTATAACGGTAAACGGAATGTTATTTAACACCACCGTTTTACCAAGTGGATCCACATCACCAAAAATCGTTTGGGCCGCGGTTGCGCCGATGACCATTACCTGGGCGTAATCATTAATTTCTTTTTCTGTAAAAGCGCGTCCGTTCGCTACCGACCAATCATATGCTGTAAAAATATCCGTATCCGTAGCCAGTGCACTTAAACTAACGCTTGTATTTTTATACTTTACGTCAAAGCTCGTCTGAATGTACGGGGCCGCGGCAGATACATCTTCCAATTCGCGAATGGCACGCACGTCTTCCATCGTCACGTCTTTAGGCGAAGAAATGCTTTCATCCAAATCCCAGGGTTGGCGCAGAAAGATAATGTTGGTGCCCATATTGGAAAATCGGTCTGCGATACTTTTTTTCGTAGCGGAGCCGACGGCCAGCACCGTAATTACCGCTGCTACCCCGATAATAATACCCAAGCTCGTCAGTGCGGCACGCATTTTATTGGCAAAAATGGCCTTCAAAGAAATTTTAAAAACGGCATACAAGGAATCTATCATTTTTGCACCTCGTCACTTACTTTTTGACCGTCTTTAAATTTAATAAGACGCGAAGCATATTGCGCGATATCCGGCTCGTGCGTAATAAGAATAATCGTCTTGCCCATTTCTTTATTAAGTCGGGTAAAAAGATCCATCACTTCAATACTCATTTTAGTATCTAAGTTTCCGGTCGGCTCGTCGGCAAAGATAATCGGCGCATCACACACCAGGCTGCGCGCAATCGCTACGCGCTGTTGCTGTCCGCCGGATAGTTGGTTAGGCAAGTGAAAAGCCCGCTGAGCAAGCCCCACGGCCTCTAACGCTTCCATAGCTTTTTTGTGACGTTCTGCCGCCGGGGTATGATTATAAATCATCGGTAGTTCCACATTTTCAATGGCCGTCGTACGCTTAATTAAGTTAAAGCCCTGGAACACAAACCCAATTTTACGGTTACGCACGCCCGCCAGCTTAGCCAGGTCCGTAGCCGTAACGTTGATACCGTCCAACATATACGTACCGGTAGTAGGTTTATCTAAACAACCCAAGATGTTCATAAACGTAGATTTGCCCGAACCCGAAGGCCCCATCACGGCCACAAATTCGCCTTTTTCAATGGATACACTTACGCCGTTGAGCGCACGTACTTCTACATCGCCCAGTTTGTAAATTTTATACAAATCACGCGTATCAATTAGCGCCATAACGCCTCCTAGCGGCGGCGGCCACCCGGCCGCGGCGGATTCATAGAAGCATTTGCCATGGCTTTGAGGTTGTTTTCGCCCACAATAATACGGTCGCCTTCTTGAATATCACCGCCGGTAATTTCCGTCTTTTTAGCGGCAATAATTCCAATCGTTACGTCCACACGGTGCGGCGGTTGACCTTTTTCCATTTTCCACACGCCGGTATTTTCGTACTTTTTCGTATTGAAGGAGGGGGAGAAGCGAAGCGCTTCGTTGGGAACCAAAAGCACATCCTCTTTTTCATCCGTATAAATAGTTAACGTAGCCGTCATACCGGGTTTCAAACGTAATTCGTCGTTCGCTACGTCCACAATTACCGTGTAAGAAGTGCTGCTGTTAGTAGAGGAGGAAGTATCCACGTAATTGGTACGTACCTGCCGGACGCTTCCTTTAAATTTTTCGCCTATGTAGCCGTCTAACGTAAATTCGGCGCGTTGGCCTTCTTTAATCTTTACAATATCTGCTTCGGACACTTTGGCTTCAATTTGCATTTTGGTCATGTCTTGCGCTACCACAAAGAGCTCCGGTGTAGAGAATCCGGCGGTAATGGTTTGGCCTTCGCTTACTTTGCGCGTGAGCACCACCCCATCAATCGGTGATACGATTTTAGTATTGGACAAATCTTTTTCAGCCGTATCCACGTTAGATTGCGCCCGCACAACGCTTGCTTGCGCGGCGTTTAAGGAACTTCTGGCATTGACGTACGCCAGTTCATGCTCTTCCAAATTCACTTGGGAAACGTAATTCTTTGCAAAAAGCGATTGATAGCGCTCGTAATTGAGTTTGGCAATTTCGTACGATTTTTCCGCCGAACTCAAATTTTCTTTGGCAGAGGCCAAACTGGCACGTGCTTCGGACAAAGAAGCCAAAATCTGTGTTTGGTCAATTACGGCCATCAAGTCACCTTTTTTTACTTCGGAGTTATAGTCCACATAGATTTTTAAAATCTCGCCGGAAACAAGCGCCCCGACTTGGGTAGTGTTTACCGGGTTAATGGGGCCGGACGCTTCCACAATGTCGGTAATGCTACCGCGCTCCACCTTAGCCAATTTGAACAAAGGTTGCGCTTTTTTAGAGAAAAAACACCCTTTTATCGTTCCACCTAATAACGCAACCACAACCACCGCTATAAGAATTTTTACCCACAGCGGGAACGATTTAAATTTCGTCCACAACGAAAGCGATTTAACCTTCGTCCATAAAGACAATAAAACTTCTTTTATTTTTTTCATATTAATTGGTCCCCATTGCTTGTTTTACATCAGCCACCGCAGCGGCATAATCATACCGGGCTGTCAGCAAACTTAGTTCTGCATCCGTATAAGCTACTTCTGCGTCCTTAAGTTCTATAATATCTCCAATCCCTTCGTTATAACGGCCTTGTGCCAACTCCAAATTTTCTTTGGCTTTTTCTACATTCAAAACAGCTATCGGAATACTTTCCGCCGCTTCTTGCATTTGAATATAGGCTTTCTGTACTTCTAAGAAAACGTCGTTTACTAACCCGCGGTCCGAGTTGAGTGATTTTTCAAACGAAACACGCACTTGTTTTACATTGTTATATGTTTTAAACGCACTAAAAATCGGAATATTCACAGAGGCCATTAACCGCGCATCTTCGTTATCTAACGATAAATCATCCGAATATTTGGTAAACCCGGCAGAAAAAGAAAACGTCGGGAAAAAGCCCGCTTTGGCTTGGTTGAGTTTAATTTGGCTGATTTTGAGCCCGGCCTTAGAAGAAAGCACATCCGGACGGTTCTGATACGCAATACTCACCGCTTCATCAAACGGAATATCAAATTTTTCTTGCTCACCGATATCTTCTATCTGTAAAGTGAGGGACGTAGTAACACCCATTGCATTGGCTAACGTGGCCGAAGCGGTTTTTACCAAGTTGCGCGCGCGAATAAGTTTTAATTCTTCGTTATTTAAATTTACTTCCGCCGTCGTTTGATCCACTTTCGGGCGTAACCCTAAGCGGAAATATTCGCTGGTACGTTCGTATTGGTCTTTATACAAATCGCGCGATTGGGTGCGAATTGCCACCGCACGTTGGGCAGACAACAACGCATAATAAGCTTTTTTAACGTTTCGCGCAATAGCATTGGTTTGATTAGCTAACGCCAGTTCCGCCTGCTCTAACGCTAATTTGCTGATTTTTACTCCACGCACTTTATCGGTAATTCCCGAAAGACTTAACGATACTTGGGCAGAGGCATCGGAAGAGCCATGATCGCTGTAATGCGCCGCCTCCGCCGGTTTTGTAGCAAAATAAGACGTGCTGGCCTGTGCCGAAGCGGTGGGTAAAAATTCCGAGCGGGATAAATTCAAATTAATATGCGCTTCCTGCACGGCTAACTTAGCAGCTACCGCCGAAGGGCTGTTTTCCAACGCAATATTGATACACTCTTGCAAAGTAAGAGTGTGATCTAATTGGTCTTCCGTGGAAGAAGGTGGAAGAGGAGGCAAGGGATCCGTTTGTTGCTGTTGCTGCACCAAACCCGACGAAAAAAACAAATCATCCGGCTTTTGCTGCGCGGCTAAAACGGGCATTCCTAAACAACCGCAAAAAAACCCTATTAATATATTTTTAAAATGCATAAAAATACCTCTTTTTTATAAACCCTATACCCATTATTTTTATTGCAATTTTTCAAAAAAAGTCTACTTTTTATTATAGTAAATATCTGTTTTTCGCTAAAATTAAATTTTAAGAGCATTATAAACAGGTATAATATAGATAAGGAGACGCAAAATTTCTCATTATTATGTATAAGCCTATTCTTTTGTTATTTGCATCCAATATATTCATGACGGTGGCCTGGTACGGTCACTTGAAGTTTAAAAATAGTGCCCTGTGGCTAGTGATTTTGGTCAGCTGGGGCATTGCGCTCATAGAATACTGTCTGCAAGTGCCGGCCAACCGCATGGGGGTGGAATACTTTTCGGTAACTGAACTTAAAGTAATGCAAGAAGTGTTTACCCTGGTTGTATTTACCGGATTTTCAGCTCTCTATTTTAAAGAAACCTTTAAGTGGAACCATTTAGTAGGTTTTTTGTGTTTGGTAGCCGCTGTATTTTTTGTATTTAAAAAGTGGTAACTTTGCACCAAGGTCCTAAGGCCCAAGAGAGTATAGGTCTTTTGTCCCTTGAACGGGATAAAACAAACACCTATAATTTTTATATGAAGAAATACCTATATTCTTTCTTTTTAATTGGTCTTGCTCTGGCAAGTGCAGCTTCTTTGTGTATGGCACAAGCGGGAATCCCTGCTGCCGTTACCGGAACAAAAGCACTATTAGAAGGTACGGCTTCCTTGCAGTTAGCCCCCACTGGTATTGCTTTGGGAACAGTTTCATCCTCTTTCTTTGCCGATGAAACAATCCGCTATTCCAATTTATTGAAGCTAAATACACAACAACTAACCATCGCTCAGCAAGAGTTCCAAACCTCCGTAAGTGAAAGTTTGCAAAACATACAACGAAGCTCTACTAAAGTAGCCTCTCCCAGAACATTAGGTGCCTGGTTGCCCGATTTATCAATTTTCAATCGCTACAATCAAAGACTAATGCAACGGCGGTTCTATATAGCACAGCTACAACAACTTAGAGAGTCTGTATTGTACGACTGGGGGTTTTTGCAAGATCAAGCTGGTGTATTGGGCTACACATCCACCCCAATATTGCAAGAAGAATCTAATGGACAAATTCTGTTGCAATTAAATAATCGTTCCGTTTTGATACAGATTAATTCCTCCGTTGAAGAAGAGGGAGTATCGTTTCTCTCTCCGAGAGAATTACAGGCAAACGCTCACGCAACGGATTTGGCCCAAAATATAATATCTTTAAATGAGCTAGAAGCCGCATTACAAGAAGATCCTCAACAATTTGCTGCCTATTTTTATTTGCGCAAAAATTTTCGTGACGCTTTGACAAATTTTGCCACTACAGAACAAGCCTATAATGCCTATATGAAGGAAGTAACCAACGCAAGCACGTATCAACGGGCCAGAAATTGGTTAATCGGCGAATCAGAAAAGGGCAAACAAATCAAGCAAAATTACTTAAACGCTTCGGCTAATTTGGCACTTCATATGTCCAAATTACTTTCCTTTATGGCCCTGCACCCTACGCCGGAATTTGCACGAAGTCTAAGGACTTACAAAGAGTTAATGAAAATAAAAAATGAAACCCAACCTATATCCTCTACGTTTCAAACTTTTTGGCTTTCCCAGATCCCTAGTTAATCAATAAACATGATAGGCATAGAAAATGCTCTGTTAAAACTACACGCCCACCCGGTAAAATACTATTTATACCTTGAATAATCACCGTTAAACAACTATAATAACGTATATGAGAAAATATATATACACCTTTTTATTTATGCTCTTTGGTGCGAGCCTGGCTTGTGCGCAGGGGGCCGCTGCTGTTGCCAATGTTGTTAGCAAAGGCACCGCGGTCGTTCCGTTGGCCCGGACGGGCCTTGGTTTGGGCCGCGTACCGACGGGGATGTATGCCATAGAAAGTGCCCGCTATGCAGAATTATGGAACGCCCACAATGTGGCTCTCGCTGCCTCCAAAGCGGAACTGACTAAACCCATTTCGTTGGACCCCGCCACGCCCACCAAACTGCGTGTTACGTTGGGAGAACGTCCCACTATTACCCGTATTAACGAGATGACCCGCCGCCAAATGGCTGTCAATCAAAATTTAAAAGAGGGGGATGAACTCCTCTACAATTGGGGTTTGTTGCAAGATCAAGCCAATGTGCTGGGTTATAAATCAACCCCGATATTGGAAGATGAGGGCGGCTTAATTTCGCTACAATTAAATAACCGCACCGTTGTTGTCAAAATCAATGCGTCGGAATGGGCCGGTGATTTGCCGGTTGTTTCATCCAACGAACTGATGGCTAACGCGATGTCCGTCAATGTAACCGAACGCACCTTGACAAACGAAATACTAAAACCGTTGTTGCAAGATTCGCCCGAAACTTTGGCAGCGTTCCACTATTTGCGCCAAAACTACCGCACCGCGTTTGAAGAATTTCGGGCCGCCGGGAAAGAATATAGCACCTACATGTCGGCCAATACTGGCACGTATCAACGGGCTAAAAATTGGTTAGTGGGCGAATCGGAAGCGGGACAACAAATCAAACAAAATTACTTAAATGCCTCGGCCAATTTGGCGCTTCATATGTCCAAATTACTGACCTTTATGGCCTCGCATTCTACCCAGGCCTTTGAACAAAGTCTTAAAACTTACAAAGAATTAATGAAAATAAAAAATGTGAACCAGAATGTTCCTACCACATTTCAAGATTTTTGTTCACCTCGCATTTCTATTTAAATAAGGAACCCCATGAAAAACAAACATAGATTATTTATCAAAATGGCAGAGCTTGTGGCCGAACAATCCACCTGCTGCCGGTTACACGTCGGCGCGGTACTTGTGAAAGATAACCGCGTTATTAGTATCGGTTTTAACGGTACACCTACCGGACAAGTACACTGCGAAGATAATTTCCGCGCTGTGTATGAAAAAGAATATAAAAATCAATTTCCTTCTTATGAAGAATTTATGGCCAGCCGTGCGTTTTATGATATGCATGGGAAATGGTCCATTGAAAACGAACTTCATGCCGAGCAAAATGCTATCTCGTTTGCGGCCAAAAACGGCATTGCCACGCAAGGGGCAGCCGTGTATGTAACGTGGTCTCCATGCGTGCATTGCGCTAAAGTAATTGTCAGTGCGGGCATTAAGCAAGTGTTCTATAAGAATATGTACGACCGCAGCCAAGAGGGCATTTATTTCCTTCAGAAAAACGGCATTGAATGCCGCCAATTAACGGATGACGATTTAGCTACTAAATAATTTTCTGAAAGGAGCAATTTGTTATAACACTTTCCTAAACTCGCAAGGACTTAGTATATTTTTTCAAATTGCCAGACATCCTATGACAAATTTACAAAACACGCTGTATGATTCTTCTTTACAACGCCGGCCTGTTGCAGTATTAGCCGCCTGTGATGATAAATATGCTTTTTGCTTGTACGTATCCTTACGTACTTTTGTCAGAAACTCCCCGAAACTGGCCCAACAAACAGATATTTGGGTAGCTAGTTTAGGCATTTCGCAAATACATAAAGCAATTTTGCAAACTATTCCGCATGTACGAGTGTTTGAATATACGTTCCCCGGAGAATTGGAACAAACACCGGCTATCCAAAAATTTACGAATGTCAGTTTTGCACGGTATGAATTGTTTACCATGCTCAAGTTGTATAAAAATGTGTTGTACTTAGATAGCGACGTGCTAGTGCAAAAGGAACTGTTACCTGTATTTGATTTATTACAAGACGGAATTGGCCTAATCCCCGATTCTAGATTCCGCACTGCCGGCGGTAATTTTTTCACAGCCATTCCCGGGTTTAATATGCAAGCAACTGGTTACAATAGCGGATTTATCGTAATGAATCGGAATGGGAAATGGTTTGCTCAAGCGGATGCTATCCGTGATTTCTTGTATAGCACCACGCAACAATTTGCCAAAGCTCTCTATTTGCCGGATCAGGGAATTATTAATTTAGCCTTACAACAATTCGCTATGACCCCTACGCCCCTTTCCGCACAATACAATTGCCCAGCCTCCCATACCAAGGAGTTACACAGCGCCTATATTATCCATTGTACAGGGCCGCGTAAATTTTGGTGCTATTATTATTTCCATGATTTCTATACAGAATATACCAACTGGATACAACAAGGGGGAAAACCTGTTTCTATCCGACCCCAAAATTCAAAATTATACCAATGGTTTATTAAAACTTTCCATTTACAAAACCGCGTGTTTATTCAATTATGTCCGGATATGGTAACGTCTCCGCTCAAGGCAGCTCGTTTTGCACTAAAAAAACTTTTAGATTTTAGATAAACACTTTTCACATATCTATTTGATATAATAAAGTATATGACAAAACAAACAACATCTGTTTCTTCCGAACAAGAAACCGACTTATTTACTCCTTTCATCAAAGGCACCGTTGCCTTTTGCAAACGAAACAAATCAAGCATTATTACGGCCTTGGTTGTTTTAGTTTTAGCCGCCGTTATCGGCACCGCTTACTGCGCACATCAGCAGAAAATAACGGAAAAATCGTGGGAAGCATACTACAACGCACAAGTAACGCTACTTAGCCAAGGGCAAGATGCCGCCCTGCCGGCGCTAGATAAAGTAGCCATTGATTTTCCGAACACTCCGGCCGCCACGTATTCCATTTTGCAAAAAGGCGATTTGTTATTCGCTACGGAAAATTACGCGCAAGCCGCCGATGCTTACAAACAAATTACGGGTTCCAAAAACGAAACTTTACGCACCGCGGCCACGTTGTCCGAAGGCGCTGCGTTACAAGCTTCGCAAGACTACACCGCTTCCATTGAACTGATGCAAAACTTCATCGCCAAAAACCCGAAAAACTTTGCCTTGCCGCAAGCCTACTTCACGCTCGCCTTAAGCCAGGAACTTTCCGGCGATTCGGCCGCGGCATTGGAAACGTATAAAACGCTCGTTGAAAACTACGCCAAAACCTATTTTGGTATGGTTGCCAAAGAAAAAATAAACGAATTGCAAAAATAGTAATAACCCCGCCGACGTTATGACGGGGTATCTTATGTAAAGGAAATTCCCACATATGAAAAAACAATTAGTAGCAGTACTAGCAGTACTTTTACTGGCTGATGTATCGTTTGGTGCGGGGTTTGCACTATACGAATACAGCGGTCGTTCCACCGCTATGGGCGGTGCAGTAATGGCTAACGACGCGGAACCGGCGTCTTTAGCGGCTAACCCTTCTTTGACGGCCGTGCAAGCTCATGCTAAAACAACTGTCGCCGGAGATTCCCGCACGTTACGCAAAGATACATGGGTTTTGCCCAACTTCTACATTACCCATAAATGGGACGATAAAATTTCGTTTGGTTTAGGTGGCTTTTCCCGTTATGGTTTAGGTGGAAAATACAAAGATTGGGAAACCTGGAATGGTAGCGGCTTAGCCTATAAAGTAAAATTAGAAACCTTCTCTTTTACGCCGACCATTGCCGTTAAAGCCAACGACGAAGTATCCGTAGCCATGGGATTAGAAGCCATGACTATTGACTTTACCCAAAACTCTCGTGCCAATGCCTCGCCGTTAATTGACTACGAAATTCACGGTACCGGCATTACTTCTCGTTAACGTATCGCCCCGAATGGGCCGAAAAATGGGCCTTTGGTGCGTTGTACCGCTCCAAAGTAAAACAAAATTTGGACGGTTATATTCATACCTCTACCGGAACGAGCTTAAGCCCCGCTTTGCGCCATGCACCCGCTTCCGGTTCTATTAACTTGCCCGATAGCATTGCCACGGGCGTTTCCTACCAAGCAACAGAAGATTGGGTATTGGAAGCCGGTATCGTCGGCACGTTCTGGAGTGCATATGATCAAATTGTTATTGAATATACCGACACCGAAACCGCTCCTACCATTCACAACAAGAAACAATATCAAGATACTTACCGCTTGAACTTCGGTACGGAATACAAACTCAACCAAAATTGGGCCGTGCGCGCCGGGTATGTGTTTGATAAATCGCCGATTAACTCCAAATCCATGGACACGCTCGTCCCTGTGGATGACCGCCACTTAGTAAGTGCCGGGTTTGGTTACAAAACCGACACCTGGAGTGCCGACTTTGCCTATACCCATATCTTCGGTAAAGACTTAACGGGTGACAGCAATACGCAATCCGGCAATATTCCCATGAAATACTCTGATGGCCGCAGTGATATGATTGCTCTGACTATCGGTTATAAGTTTTAGTAAGTAGTTTAGCAATAATAAAAATACCCGCCCGAAAGAGCGGGTATTTTTTTATATAATAAGTAAAAAATAAGGGGGGAATAAAATGGAAAATACATGCAAAACCAATAACCGCAAAGTGGCTATTGTCGGCTGCGGGTTTGTGGGATCGGCCTCTGCTTTTGCACTCATGCAAAGCGGGCTCTTTTC
>CADBFX010000015.1:0-22442 GCA_902794125.1 uncultured Elusimicrobium sp.
GATACGCTCTTAAAAAATACGTCCCGCAGTTTGTATCTCAGCGTGCAAGCACTCCCGGCGGCCCTGCGCCCGGCGTTTGGCATTGCCTACCTGCTCTGCCGCTATGCGGACACGATTGCCGACACGCAACTGTTGCCGGCTGAAAGACGTATCTATTGGATTAACCACTTCCCGCTTTTAATACAAGAACAAAATACAAAAGAAGAAAAACAACTTGTTAGTGAAATCTGTGGCAAAACAGAAAACCCGCATGAGGCACTACTCGTAAAAAATTTAATGTCTTGCCTAGCGGTGTTTAATCAAATTTCCGAACCTCAAAAATCGTTTATTTTGGAAGTTGTCCACGCCGTTTGCGACGGAATGAAAATAGATTTAACTTCTTTCCCTTTATCTTCGGCGCAGCAACCGGGTGCTTTTCAAACCGAACAAGATCTGCACCGCTATTGCCGATTGATGGGTGGAAAACCTGGCCGGTTTTGGAGCCAGCTGATTTATTCGCACGCACACATTCCTTGCGAAGAAGAGGTTTTTTACCAACTAGGCGAACAAGTGGGGGATGCTCTCCAAATCGTAAACATTTTGCGCGATTTACCGAAAGATTTACAACAGGGACGTTGTTATTTTCCGCAAACAGATTTGCAACAGGCCGGCTTAACCACCGCCGATTTATTAGACCCCAAAAACTCTATTCGCTTTGAACCGATTAAACAAAAATGGATTGCTTGGGGAAAAAATAATTTATCGGTTAGTAAAAGATATTATGGCCTTATTTCCAAAACGCAACCGCGCATCCGCACTTCGGTAGCGTGGCCCATGTTGTGGACGGCAGACACATTTGCCAAATTGTCCGCCGCCGAAGATTTACTAAACCCAAATAAACGTATTAAAATCCCGCGCAGTACTATTTATAAAACGATGTTCCTCTCGCCATTTATACTACTTAGTAATACATTGTTCACGCGCTGGCTGGAACGCAAACTGAATCGTTTAGCCTAGCCCGTCAAAAAAACAATTCCGTTCTGTCGTAAAAATAGCTATACTGTAATTTGTATATTTAGGAGAAAATAGAATGATTGATCTTTTAACACAAGTGGTAACCACCCTCAATGACCATTGTTTAGGGTATATATTAATGGCAAGTCTTATCTTTTCCGGCGTATATTTTACTTTTGCCGGCCGTTTTGTCCAATTCACCCGCCCCAGCATTATGCTTCGTTTAATTACCGGCGGGACAAAAAAGAAAGGACACATTTCTTCGTTCCAAGCTTTTTCCATTAGTACCGCTTCGCGCGTAGGCACCGGCAATATCGCAGGGGTAGCCATTGCTATTACTACCGGCGGACCCGGAGCCATTTTTTGGATGTGGCTGATTGCGGTGTTCGGCGCGGCCTCTTCTTTTATAGAAAGTACGCTTGCCCAAATTTACAAAGTTCCCTCTGCGGGCCATTTCCGCGGAGGACCTGCGTATTATATTCAAAATGCCTTAGGAGCAAAAAAATTAGGCACAACGTTTGCGGTAATTTTTATGATTACCTTCGCCTTTATTTTTAACTCGGTGCAAGCCAACACCATTGCACAAGCGTTTCAAAACACTTTCCACATTTCTAATTTAATGACCGGGCTCGTATTAGCCACCATTACGGGAATTATCATTTTTGGTGGACTTCACCGGGTTGCAAAATTTTCCGCCATTATCGTGCCCACATTTGCGCTGGGATATATTGCTTTAACAATTTTAATTATGATTTTAAATTGGGAAAAACTTCCGCACGTAGTGGCATTAATTTTTCAGGATGCTTTCTCTCCACGCAAAATAGCCGGGGGCGCGTTGGGCGCTACAATTATGACCGGTGCGCGGCGCGGACTTTTTTCTAACGAAGCCGGCATGGGAAGCGCCCCCAACGCAGCCGCTACCGCCAATATTTCTCACCCGGTTAAGCAGGGTTTCGTACAAGCCTTCGGCGTATTTGTAGATACATTGCTTATCTGTAGCTGCACGGCTTTTATTGTGTTACTATCCGATTACACTTCCACCACTGCACAAGGCATTGCGCTTACACAATTTGCGTTGACGAGTGAAATTGGCTCCGCGGGAAATTATTTCCTAGTAGCCAGCATTTTACTCTTTGCATTCACTTCCATTATCGGCAACTATTATTATGGTCAAGCCAACTTTGAATTTCTGACTCAAAACAAAAAATGGATGCTTTGGTTTCGCGCCGGCGTATGCGGGATGATTGTGCTGGGATCCATCGCGCAACTTAACTTAGTGTGGAACTTGGCCGACTTGTTTATGACGTCTCTTGCGCTTATCAACTTATATGCCATGTTCCGTTTACGTAAACAAGCCTTAGCCGTATTAGACGATTACCGCAAACAAAAGAAAGCCGGCAAAGACCCGCAATTTAATCCGGCAGATGTGCCTTGTGTGGGAGAAACCCAGGCATGGCGTATTCATTAATCTTTTAGCCTAACAATTCAAGAACATTCAAGGCCCAAATTGGGCCTTGAATTTTTTTAAAAAACTCTTATAGTATAGGTACAAAGTACTTAGGGATCGCCCGATGTTCCTTGGTTGCAGTTGTGGAGGTACAGCGTACTTTCCGATTGCGTGAAGACCCGGATGCGAGGCCCCCTTAGGAAAGAGGAACATGGAGTCATGACAATGACTAAAATGAGCTAAACCCCCGGATGATTACACGGGGGTTTATTTTTTATTGTTTAGAAGTTGCCGGATGATTTTTTCGGCTTGGCGGTCCATTTCCGCACGGTCTTTTGGATCGTGGTCGTCCATGCCCGATAAATGCAGCGCCCCGTGCGTTACATACATCATCATTTCCTGCAAAATGGTATGCCCAAAATTTTTTGCATTTTTGCGCGCTACCGGGTAACATACAAAGATATCGCCAAAGGCCCACGGTTCGCCGGTATCTATTGGGGGGCGCTCGTTATTAAACGAAATTACGTCCGTTACGTAATGATGACCTAAAAATTCTTTATTCACACGCAAAATTTCTTTTTCATCTACAAAAATTACATTCACTTCTATATTTTGGCGTGCAAATTGCTTAAGCCCTTTGGCAAGCGCCGCTTTAAAAAGGCCGGTGCGGTGCAGGTATTTGGGAAGTTCTGTTTGGTAAAAAATATGCGCAATCATTTGGTTTCCTTGGCGTGCTTTTTATCCCATTTATCGTAAGCGGCTACAATGTTTTTTACCAGCGGATGGCGCACTACATCTTCGCCGGAAAATTTGATAAAAGCCACTTCTTTTTCTTTGCTAAGCACTTCGGCCGCATGTGCTAAACCGCTTAGTTGTTTAGCCGGCAAATCAATTTGAGATAAATCGCCGTTTACAATCATTTTAGAGCCAACTCCCATGCGCGTTAAAAACATTTTCATCTGTGCGGGCAGCGTGTTTTGGGCTTCATCTAAAATAATAAACGCTTTTTCCAACGTGCGCCCGCGCATATAGGCAAGCGGTACTATTTCCACAATGTTGTTATATTTAAAAGCATTAAATTTTTCACTGCCTAACATGGCATAAAAAGCATCATAAATCGGGCGTAAGTACGGGTCCACTTTTTCTTCAATGTCGCCGGGTAAAAAACCTAATTTTTCACCTGCTTCCACGATGGGGCGCGTTACTACAATACGCTCGACTAGCCCCAATTCCAACGCGCGCAAAGCACACGCACACGCCAAAAAAGTTTTTCCCGTTCCGGCAGGCCCGGTGGAAAGAACTAGGTCGTGCGCAAAAACGGCTTCAATATATTTCTTTTGATTTTCGCTGCGGGCTTCTATCGGGCGGGCGTGCTCCGGCCGAAATACAATGTTATCTACAAACGGTCGGGTATCTTTTACTAGTTCCAGCGGTTTTTTTTCAGCGTTTAAGGATAAGTCCTTTTGTAATTTAGCCAAGGCCTTATCTACGCGCGAATTAGTGCCTTTAATAGAAAGTTGCGCCCCGTCTCCGTCCGCATCGTATTTGACAAAAACCGTTACCTTAAAATTTTTCTCCAAGGCGCGCAGTTTACGGTCCTGGATTCCCAACGCAATTAAAATTTCTTCTTGGTTTTTAAGTTGTAACGTTTTTAGCATGGAGCTTAAAATTTACTCTTTCCGCGCGGGATTACAATGATTCCCGACGGGTCAATATAGTACTTTTGGGCATCGGCTTCTAAATTATGCCCAATTGTTTGCCGGGGGGCGATGGTATTAAAGCGGTCCATAATTACTTTTTTAATTTTGGCCCCGGCTTTAATTTCGCAGTTATCCATAATTACACAACCGTCCAATTCTGCCCCTTCACCTACGATAACGCTATCGCTGATGACGCAATTTTTAATTTTTGCTTTCGGGTGAATTACACAGCCGTCGCCAATAATAGAATTAGTTACTTTACCGCCTAAAAATTTAGTAGCCGGCACCCGGTGCAAGGTGGTGCTGATCGGCCACGCGGGGTTATTTAAATCCAACTTTGGTTTCGGGCCCAACAAATCCATATTGGTCTGCCAGAAAGAAGCAATCGTTCCCACGTCACGCCAGTAACCTTGTTCTTCGTACGATTTGGCACCCGGCAACGTTTGGCTTTGGAAGTTATACGCAAACGTGCGATAATCGGTTAAGATTTTAGGCAAAATATGTTTGCCGAAATCCAAGGCCGGCACATCACAAAAACGTTTTTGCAATACTTTCAAAAGCACATCTGTATTAAAAATGTAATTTCCCATGGAGGCATACGCCGCTTTCGGGTTACCCGGAATGCTTTTGGGATGGGCCGGCTTTTCGTCAAACTGAACAATGCGCCCGTCTTTATCCGTTCCCAACACGCCAAACGCCGACGCTTCTTTAATAGAAACGGTGTTGGCCGCCACCGTTACATCTGCCTTATTTTTGAGGTGGAAATTAACCATTTGCCGCACATCCATGCGGTAAATATGGTCGGCACCAAAAATGGCTACTAAATCAGGGGCAAAATCTTTTACGAGGTTAATATTTTGGCGCACCGAGTCGGCCGTGCCGCGGTACCAAATTTCACCCAAACGCATTTGCGGAGGAACGCAGGTAAGAAAATGGTCTGGCACGATACCTTCCGAACGCCAGGTGGTGCGCAAATATTCAATTAAACTTTGTGATAAATACTGCACCAGCACATACGACGAAAAAATACCGGAATTGATAAAATTAGAAAGCACAAAATCCACAATTCTGTATTTCCCGCCGAACGGAACAGATGGTTTGGAACGGTCTTTGGTCAGCGGATAAAGTCGCTCGCCTTTTCCTCCGGCCATAATCATACCGAGTATTCTCATAATTACCCCTTTTTAAATATACGTTTATTCGGAACCTAACGGCAATTGTTTGTTTAGCGCTTCAAAAGCTTCCCACGACCACGGCATTTTTTCTTTCACAATTTTGGCAATTTCATCGGCATAGACGCGGATTTCTTTTTGAGCATGTCCATCCATGCGCAGGCACAAGAAGTTAAATAAACTGCGCGCATTTACACTCCAATAAAATTGCGTATATTGGCACACCGGTAAAACACCGCGGGCCATTTCGCGCGCCACGCCGGCTTCCAATAATTTATGGTACGCGGCGTAAGAAGCATCAATGCTTTCTTCGTAAATTTTGCGCAAGGCAGCTTGGTCTAAAGACGAGGTAGCCACCGAGCCTTGTTTATTTTTTGTGTCCTGCCCGCGAAATTCATCGGGAATATAAAATTCGTCTTTCACTTCGGTATAACGAGCGCTGACCTCGTTGTAAGAACCCCAGCGGTGGCGCATCCATTGGCGAGCCACATAAATCGGGCAGCAGATATGAAATTGAAAATAACAATGTTCAAACGGCGTATGATGTGCGTGCTGCATGAGATATTTAATTAAGCGTTTGTCCTGCTCTTCACCTTTAGAGACTGCTCCAAAAGACACCCGGGCCGCTTGCACGGCACGTTGATCGCCGCCCATGAAATCTACCAGGCGCACAAAACCTTTATCCAATACATTAATTTTATTCGTATCTTGCACAATTTTTCTCCTAAAATTATTTAAAAATTTCTACTAGACTACTCGTGTCATCCGCTAGAACTTCGGCCGCCAAAATAGCATTATTGGTACACGCGGTATCGTACACCACACCGTCCAATTCTATGCTGTCCGTAACGACCAAGCGGCCTTTATCATATTGCAAAAAATGGATTTTTCCGTTTTGATATTGTCCAAACGTGCTTGTCAACAACCCCGCTTTTGTGGTGTTTTCCACGCCGGCAATTACCGCTTTTCCGCCTACCGTAAAAATTTGTAAAGACGGATAAAATTTCAAAATCTCTTGCTTATATTTTACACGATTTGGAGTCGAGGCAAAAAGGTCTTTGCTTTCTGCCCGTTTGCCGTTTGACAAATTCATGCGAATCCGCCCGTTTGAAGCGGTATACAAAAAATTTTGGCTTTCCGGTTTTTCTACCGCAAAAGAATGAACGCCCGGCAACCAATTACGCTGGGTAGCCAAAGCCGTATCCGTCACGCGGAAGTGTCCTCCTTCATAAAAAACCGTATAAGCGTTACCGGGACGACTGCCTATAACAAAAGGCCGTTGCGCCCACACTTTTTTACCACTGCCGCAACCCAATTCCTTCACAAAATAAGGCATTGTATCAACCAATACAAGTTTCCCGTTTTCTTCCCGTAGCACCGTGGTAGAAATACGCTCTTTGCGATTATCGTAGAAAGATACAAAAATATCTGCTTTTTCAGCGCGGCTTATCGAGGCGACAGAGATAGCAAGCGGAGTTATTCCGCTTGGTAACTCATAGGACATATTTTCGCGCAATTGGTCATTGGAACGCGTCCATACTTGCACTTTGCCTTGGGCGGAAAGTGTAACTACATTTTGGGCCGTTTCGCTGGTTACGGCGCCCTCGCTCAAACTAACCACTTCCGCTTCTACCGGTGCGTACCGTACAATTGTGCGGGAAGAGGTGGGAGTGATGGCTGCGGCCGTTGCCCCGGGTGTTGCCTTTATGCTGGAAACCGGCGCACTTATTAACACAGCCTCTTGACCAACGGTAACAGTAGTTCTGGTGGGAAGTTCCCCGATTGCGTACAACGGTTGCACTTCAATAATTTTCCCTTCCGGCGTGTAATTATGCACTAACCCTAAATCTTTGCCGGTTTTGGGATTTATTAAACTCTCGGAAGATAAAATTACTTTAAAATTATCTCCTTTTTTAACAGCAACTTTGCTTTCGGAGGTATCCAAAAAAACGCGCGCATCTTCCACGCGCACCACCGTTAATTGGGCCGAGACCCAAGAGGGAAACAAAACAAAAAACACCGAAAAGAAAAAGCACCATATATTTATTTTCATATAATAATTGTATATCATTTTTTCCAAGAGGCTACAAATGAAAATTTCTTTCCCCGATTTAGTAGAAACTTTTGCCATTCTGCGGGGCCCTAACGGCTGCCCCTGGGATAAAAAACAAACCCACGAAAGTTTAATTGAGTGCTTGCGCAACGAATCACAAGAACTGATTGACGCCATAGAAAAAAAAGACCCGGAAAATATGAAAGAGGAACTCGGGGATGTATTACTACAAGTACTGATGCATGCCCAAATTGCCAAGGAAGAAGGCCTCTTTTCAATAGACGATGTAATGCAAACCCTGTACGATAAACTGCATTACCGCCACCCGCATGTGTTTGGTGATGTAAAAGCCGCTACGCCGGAAGAAGCCCTGCAAGTGTGGCGCGATATGAAACGTAAATCGCGGGAAAAATAAATTTTTACGCCTCGCAAATAATCGGTTCGCCGTCGGTATTAATTTCCAAATACTGTTTGCGGCGGTGCAAACCAACATCCACAGCAATTAACTGTTTGGAGGAGTCCACCGTAATTTGTTCCACTTGCGTATGCCCGACAATCTGCCATACGGGGCTACGCGGAAAAGCAGCCACCAAATCCGGCAAATCTTCCCAAAAAATCCCGCCGAAACGGTCCGTTCCCATTCGGGTAACACTAATATTAAAAATAGGATGTTTAAAAAATTGATGGCGGATAGATTCCCGAAAAATTAAATTGATTAGTGTGGCTAAATTATAGGCACTGGCATCTTCTAATTGCAACTTAAAAATACGGTACAATTTGCGCGTAACGCCCGCATGTGTGAACAAAAATCCCTTATATGCATAGGCGGCGCGTAACGCTCCCTGTAAAACTTGCTGTGTTAATTTATCTTTAGTGGCTTGTGCTTCTTCACCGGATAAACCGGAAATAGAAAAGTTAGACAATAACATTTCCAGTTCGTGATTCCCCACCAAACGAATTACCTCTCCCCCGGCTTTTAATGCCTGGGCCTGGAGTTTATCCAATAAAGCATCCACTTCCCGGCTGTGCGGGCCCCTGTCAAAAACATCTCCCATCTGCAACAAACGATGCGTACCGCCACACCAATTTAAATCTTTATCCACCAGCCCGGCATGACGCAAGATATCCACGAACGGATCTAACAACCCGTGTACGTCGCTCACGACCACTAACCGTTTTGTGTTTTTTTGCAAATGGAACATACAAGAAGCCCTTCACAATTACTATAATAATAGTATATCAAACTTAATCTGTTAAAAACGGTTTATGCAATTACCCCTTTCTGCCCGGGAAGAATTAAAAAAAATAGTCGGCCCCCACAACGTACGAACGGATGAAGCTTCGCTGCTTTTGCACGCGTACGATTGTTCGCTTTCCCGCACGCGGCCGGATGCACTGATTCATGTGCATGATGCCAAACAAGTGCCGGCTGTTTTATCTGTTTTATATCGTTATCACATCCCCTTTGTAGCCCGGGCAGCCGCCACCAATCACGCCGGTAGTTGTAGCCCGCTAAAAGGCGGCGTTATTCTTAATTTGGCCCCGCTTAATCATATTTTACGCATAGATATACAACATGGTTTTGCCGAAGTGGAACCCGGAGTAATCACTGAACAACTGCAACAAGCACTTGAACCGCTGGGCTTTTTTTATGCGCCGGATCCGGCCAGCCAGCATGTGTGCACCTTAGGCGGCAATTTAGCCCAAAATGCAAGCGGCGCGCGGTGCATGAAATACGGCGCTACACTAGACCATGTATTAGAAGCCGATGTGGTACTTCCGGACGGAAAAGAAATTCATTTATCACGCGCGCATAACGGACCGGATTGGATTGGTTTTTTTGCCGGGAGCGAAGGCACGTTGGGAATTGTTACCCGTTTAAAAGTGAAAATTTTACCGATTGCCAAACATATTAAAACTTTTTTAGTCACGTTCCCTTCGTTAGAAGATTGCGTGCAAACCGTTACAGATTTGACTGCCAAAGGAATTATTCCGCGTTGCGTGGAAGCCATGGATAAACCGACGATAAACGCGGTGGAAAAGTTTGCCCATGCCGGTTATCCAACCAACGCCGAAGCATTGCTGCTATTGGAATTGGACGGTTCTCCGGCGCGCATTTACCGCGATATTGCTTCTTTAGAAACGATTTGTAAACAAAATAATGCGGTGCAATTTATTCCCGTAAAAACAGAAGCTTCCCGCCAAAAACTATGGGCAGCCCGCCGGGCGGCTTATAGCACCATGGCACAAACCGCACCAAATGTAATTGTGGGGGACGGCACCGTTCCGCGCAGCCAACTGCCCGCGGCTTTACGCAAAGTACAAAATTTATTAACTGAAAAGAATGTGCAAGCTAATTTACTGTTTCACGCCGGGGACGGAAATTTTCATCCGCATTTAGTATGCGATGAACGCAATCCGCATCAAACCCAGTATATCAACCGAATTTTAAAACAAATTTTGCAAATTTGTTTGGACGAAGGCGGCACCATCTCCGGGGAACACGGAATCGGCGTAGAAAAACGCTCCATGATGGCTCATCAATACGATAAAAACACGCTGGCTTTATTTTCCACAATTAAACGCGCCGTGGACCCGGAAAACTTGGCCAATCCGCTTAAAATTATTCCGGTAAATTTTTCGGAAAAGGCTCCGGCCGCGCCGGTTTTGCCCGAAGCGATTTTGCAATTATCCGAAGCAATAAAAAAAGCACGCGGACCGGTGTTGATTGCCGGGCGTCATTCGCTACAAAAAACCGTTCCCGGGGTAAGCACTCTTTCCACCCAAACGCTTTCACAAATTGAAGATATTGATTTAATTAACTATACCGTCACCGCCCAAGCGGGGGTACCTTTGCCGCAACTTCGCAAAACCTTGGCAGAAAAAGGAGTTTACACTTGTTTACCGGCGGACGAAGGAACTTTGGGTGGTGCCTTTGCTTCAGGATGTTACCCGGATTTTTATCCGCACGTTACCGCCATAGAAGCCATTTTACCTGATGGAACAGCTGTTAAATACGGCGGGAAATTAACCAAGAATGCAGCCGGATACAATTTAATTCGCTTGTTTGCCGGGTCCCAGGGAAAGTTTGGGATGGTCACCAAATTAACTTTTAAAGTTTTTGCTGCGCCGGTGCCTGTGTCTGTCACGCGCACTTTTCAACCGCTTGAAAAAAACGAATTATGGCAACGCATACACCCGGCGATAGATAAAAACCAAAAATTGTGGCAACTAAAGGAAGGAAAAAATGCCTTATAAAAAACCGTGTTTGGATCCAAATTCTCCCAAACAACATCTTTCCCAAATCATTTCTGAAATGGGAACACGGGACATTTATTCTTCTGTTTCATTTTGCAGCCGCTGCGGCAGCTGCCAACAAGATTGCCCGCTGTATCGGTTGGATCCGCAAGAAACAAATTCTCCGCGCGGACGAAATCAGGCCCTTCGGTTAATACTGGAAGGAAAACTATCCGAAAAAACTAACCGTTCGTTATTTGCAAAAATGGTAGAAGATTGCACGTTGTGTGGCAAATGCACCCGCGCCTGTGCCGGCAAAATTCCAACCGCCGAACATATGCTGGAATTACAACGTGCTTTACACATCAAACGACTGCCTTTTTCTTTGCAAACACTGCTTCAGCAACACGCCAAACACCCGAGTTTATTTTCGTGTTTGGTGCGTACAGGCCTTTTGTTAAGAAGGGTGGGAGCGATTCGGATTTTGGAATTAATGCAATTCACCCGTTTGCCTGCTTTTGCTTGGTTGCGCCGGGCGAACAAACTACTACCTAAAAAAATACACAGTTTAAATTCTCTTTTCAGAAAAGCCGAAATTCCGTTTACACCGGAAAAACCGGGTTGCATTTATTTACCTTCATTAGAAGCTGTTTATTTTCTGCCGGACCTGGCTCTTCAAACAGTTCGCCTTCTTTCCAAACGTCCGCCCTTAATATTAACCCAACAAGCCAGCGGGCTTTTTGCATACGTGTATGGTGACTTGCGTCAAAGCAGATACGCAGTATATCAACTCATCAAACGCCACGCAAAAGAGAAAAAAGGAACACTTCCTTTTGTAACCGATAGCATTGACTTATACAACTTTCTCAAAAAGGCACCTCAACTTTTTACCGCTTGGCCCCGGCTGCAACAAAAGGCCAACCGCTTTGCCCAGAAAGTGGTTTTTATTGCGGATTTCTTCCCCAAAAAGCCGGCCGCCTCGTCTAAGCAGCTCCCGGTTTTGCTGGAAAAATCAGCCCTGTTTAATCAAGAAGGGCCGGCCGTCCTTAGTTCAGAAAAATTCTTATTAACACTTTTTAAGAAAAATTTGGTACAGTGTTTTTATACAGATGCAGAGATTCCTGCGTTTGGCTATGGGTTTACGTGCCACAATAAAGCGGAACAACTTGGTTTACAAACCGCACAAGTGGTAGCGCGTTCGCAGGCAAAAACGGTAGTCACGTTATCGGGTTTGTCTGCCTTGGAAGCAAATTATGTACTGCGCCGTTTTTATCCGGCGGCAAAAGCGGTACATATTGTACAAGCAGATTAGGTAGCCTTATGCAAATACCTCAGCCGGGCAACACGCCTCACACGGCGGAAGAGAAGTTGCGTCTATTGGTGGAATTCGGCGCCCGAATTTCAAGCGAACTTCGTTTGGATAAATTACTAGCTGTTATTGCCCAGCAAATCACTACTATTTTGGATGTAGGCCGTTGTACTATTTATTTAAAAGACGAAGAGAAACAAGAACTTTGGTCCAAGATTGCCAAAGGGCACGGCTTGGAGCATACCGAAATTCGTCTGCCGATGAATAGCCCCGGCATTATTGCCCATGTAGCCCGCACCGGCGAAACCATCAATCTGCCCGAAGCGTATGAAGACCCGCGCTTTTCTATGGACGTGGATATGGTAACAGATTTTCGTACTCGTTCTACGTTGGCTGTGCCGCTTCGCAACAACTCGGGGCAGGTATTAGGCGTTTTCCAAATTTCCAATAAATCGGATAATACCCCGTTTGATAAAAATGATGAAGGTATTTTATTGTTGCTTGCCACTTTGGCTAGCGGTTCTATTGAAATTGCACAGTTATACCAAGAAATCCGCGTTGCTCAGTTGGAAACGATTTACCGTTTGGCCGTCACCGCCGAATATCGCGACCAGCAAGATACTCGCTCGCACTTAAAGAACATCAGTATTATTTCTTACTTAATTGCGTTGGCGTTAGGCATGAGCAAAGGAGAAGCCGAACTAATTAAAAACGCTAGTCCGTTGCACGATATCGGCAAAGTAGCCCTGGCGGATAATATTTTATTAAAGCCCGGCAAATTAACGCCCGAAGAATTTGAGATTATGAAATCTCACACTCTTTACGGCGGACGCATCTTGGAAGGAGCGCACTCTAAACTCTTGCAAATGGCGCACAAGATGAGTTTGTATCACCACGAAAAATGGAACGGAAAAGGATACCCCATGGGCTTAAAAGAAGAGCAAATTCCGTTAGAGGCACGCATTGTTACCGTGGCGGACGTGTTTGACGCACTCTGCGTGTTCCGCGTGTACAAAAAAGCCTGGAAAACAGAAGAAGCATACGAATATATTTTAAACGAATCTGGCATTTCGTTTGATCCGCGCTGTGTGGCAGCGTTTAAAAAAGTATATCCGGCCGTGCGCAAATTATACTCTCACATTTCCGTGAATCAATCAAACGAATCGCCGGAAACCACCATTACTATAAACCAACCTCTCTCGGAATAAGAAGTATATCAACGCTTTCTTATCGGGCCGCATATTGTGGCGCACTTATTAAAATAATAAAATATAGTGTCCTTTTGGCTTTCAACCTTAAGTACAAATTTTGCTGTGTGAGGTTATGATGGAAAAAGAGACTGTGCTCGTCGGCCTATCGGGCGGAGTGGATTCTGCCGCTACGGCTGTATTACTTAAAGAACAAGGCTACCGCGTGATCGGTGCCACCATGCTGATTTGGGATGATTCCCTTCCGGTTCCGAAAGGAGAATACCAAAAAAACGCTTGCTTATCCCCGGAAAAAGAAGACTTATCTGAAATTGAAGCTATCGCCAAAAAGTTGGATATTGAATTTGTAACCGTGGATTGTCGCGCGGCATATCGCCACACCGTATTAGATAATTTCCGCCTGGAATATAGTTGTGGGCGTACACCCAATCCGTGTGTATTATGCAACAGTTTAATTAAATTCGGAGTACTTCCTTCGGCGGCAGCTAAGCAAGGAATTGCATTTGATAAATTTGCCACAGGACATTATGCGCGTGTAGAAAAAGATGAAAAAACCGGAAAATATCTTCTTAAAAAAGCAGTGGATTTATCGCGCGACCAAAGTTACTTCTTGCACCGCTTAAAACAAGAACAACTGGCGCATGTACTATTCCCGCTGGGCGAAAAAACAAAACCGGAAATTCGCGAAAAAGCACGCCAAGCCGGGCTTAAAGTAGCCGATAAAGAAGACAGCCAAGATTTTTATTGCGGCGATTATAACGACCTGTTAAACTTTCCCAACAAACCCGGCGACATGATAACACTGGACGGAAAAGTTATCGGGCATCACAACGGTATTTGGAATTACACCATCGGCAAGCGCAAAGGCCTTGGCTTAAGCGGGTTTGCAGAACCCATGTACGTAGTTAAAATAAATGCCGAAAAAAATCAGGTCGTTATCGGCCCGAAAAGCGCCCTGTATTCCGACGTACTACAAGCCGATAATTTAAGTTGGATTGCCAGCGAACCGCCCGCTGCAGCATTTGACTGTGAAATTAAAATTCGCAATTTGCACTACCCGGCCAAGGCCCACGTAACTGTTGGAACTGACGGGAAAATAACGGCTAAATTTGCAGAGCCGCAAATGTCTATTACGTCCGGTCAAAGTGCCGTACTATATGACAGAGACAGCGTATTGGGCGGCGGAATGATATTGTAAAATTCACCAAGCAAAAAACTCGCGGCCCGGTAAGCATAAACGGAGTGGCATTTCTTCCGGGCGGACAACTTGGCGCATACGCCGCCTGCAAACAAGTCCGCCCCTTGGATACGAAATACCGCCCGGCTATTACGCTTAATGGGCCGAATAACTACAAAAAGAGGTGTCGTTTCCTTATGGAGTTGTTTTGTTCCGGCATTGGAACGCCGTCCACACGCCGTAATACGAGGAGTCGTCCTGCTTGTATGTTTGAGCTTTAGCGAGTTTACAAGCAGGCCGAGTATTCGTGGCGGGTGGGTTCCTCCGCCGGAGAGACTTTTTGGTTCTTTTTCCTCGGCAGGAAAAAGAACATATAAAAATCTTTTTGGAAAACTTTTTCTGTGAGCAGAAAAAGTACACCTACTTATTTTCCAAATAAATCTTGCAGGAAGTTTTTCTTTTTGCCGCCCATTTCCTCGGCTAATGCTTCCAACAATTCTTTTTGTTTGGCGGTCGGTTTTTTGGGCACTTCAATTTTCACATTGACGAGCAAATCGCCAAAACCCTTTTTGCCTAATTTGGGCATGCCGTTGCCTTGCAATTTTAACACGTCGCCAAATTGGGTCCCTTTGGGAATGGATAGTTCAATTTCTTTGCCTTCAATGGTGGGCACTTTAATGCTGCCCCCCAACACGGCTTGCGGGAATGTAATGGGCGCATCAATTATTAAATCATCCCCTTCGCGCCGGAAAATTTTATGGTCTTTTACATGTACTTCTACGTATAAGTCTCCAAATCCGCCCCCGTTAGAGCCAATATCTCCGCCGTTAGAAACGCGCAAAGTAACGCCCGTTCTCACACCGGACGGCACCTTTACCGTGATGTTTTCTTTCACGCGTTTATGCCCGCTTCCACGGCATTCGCTACACGGTTTTTCTACTACCGTTCCTTTACCGCCGCAATCAGGGCACACTTGGCGCATGCTGAAAAACCCCTGAGAATACGTAACCGTACCCGAGCCGTTGCACGAGCGGCACGTTTTACGCGCACTGCCCGGGGCTGCGCCAGAACCATCACATGCGCTGCAATTATCTAGCCGCGTATATTCAACTGGGATTTCTTTGCCTGCGTAGGCTTCTTCCAAGGTCATAGTTACATCTAACTTTAAATCTTCCCCGCGTTGGGCACGCGGCGCACCGCCACGGCGGGAGCCAAACCCGCCGCCAAAGATATCGCCAAATACAGAACCGAAAATATCGTTGATATCGCCAAATCCCCCCGCATTGAAACCGCCAAAACCGCCGGCTCCGTTAACGCCTTCGTGGCCGTATTGATCGTACATTTGTTTTTTTTGCGGGTCGGACAATACGGAAAACGCTTCGTTTACTTTTTTAAATTGTTCTTCCGCTTGTTTGTCACCGGGGTTACGGTCCGGGTGGTATTTCATGGCCTGGCGGCGAAAAGCAGATTTAATTTCTATTTCGGAGGCCGTGCGTTCAACGCCTAAAATTTGGTAATAATCTTCTCTCATTTTCGTGGGCATAAATCAGAAACTAATTAAAAATTCTTTCTTATATTTTATTAAATTTTCCCCCTGCCTTGCACGCGGCAAGCACAAAAGCCCTATTTATGCTATAATATATGTACAAATTAAGGGAGAGTAATACTTCCTGCCCAACCGGACGTAAGATTGGGTGTGGGGTGTTTTCTCTTTATTTGGTAAAATAAAATTATGTACGCAATCATTGAAACTGGTGGAAAACAGTACTGGGTGAAACCCGGTCAAGATCTGCAGGTTGAAAAACTGGATGCGAAAGTAGGCGATAAAGTAGAATTAAAAGTACTTTGGGCCGCTGACGAAGAAGGTACCTCAGCAGATACCAAAGCATCCGTGTCTTCAAAAAACGGCCGAAAAAAGGTTACGAAAGAACCATTGGCCACAGACAGGATTTAACGCAAATTAAAATCACGGATATCCAGTTATAAATTGGGAGACTAGACTATGGCACATACAAAAGCACAAGGTTCTTCCTCCAACGGAAGAGACAGCCACGGCCAACGTTTAGGTATTAAACGCTATGGCTCCCAGTTTGTAAACGCTGGGGAAATCATCGTTCGCCAACGCGGTACCAAATTCTTGCCCGGTACCAACGTTTCTAAATCGAGCGACGACAGCCTCTTTGCCCGCGTAAGCGGTATTGTAACCTTTGAATGGGTTCGCAGAGGCAAAAAACAAATTTCCGTGTACCCCAAAGTTGCGGAAACCAAAGAAGCCAAAAAAGCGGCCGCTCCTAAAAAAGCTGCTGCCAAAAAGGCTCCCGCTAAAAAAGCCGCCGCTAAACCGGCTGCCAAAAAAGCGAGCAAATAAACTG
Organism: uncultured Elusimicrobium sp.; assembly: GCA_902794125.1. Lineage (GTDB taxonomy): Bacteria > Elusimicrobiota > Elusimicrobia > Elusimicrobiales > Elusimicrobiaceae > Avelusimicrobium. Next base: position 16,669 of record CADBFX010000015.1, read on the forward strand.
AACAGTTTAAAAAGCGGCAGGATCCGTCCTGCCGCTTTTTTTGTCAAACGCTTTGTGATACAATAAAAGAAGATTTAAGAGGGAGTTATGCAATCGGGAAGTTTTTTAGACCGCGTTAAAATTTACATCACCGCCGGTAAAGGCGGGGACGGCGAACCCAACTTAACCACCCTTTTAGAACTGGCCTACAATCCACATATTGAGGCCCAAAACGGCGAAAAAGGCGGCACGTATAACAAAACCGGCCGCGCCGGAGAGGACCGCATTATACTCGTTCCGTGCGGAACGATTGTAAAAAAAGACGGTGTGGTGCTGGCCGATTTAACACACCCCGGACAAGAATTTGTAGCCGCTAAAGGCGGCATGGGAGGGCGCGGAAACCAATCTTTTAAAACACGCAACAACACGGCCCCGCATATTGCCGAAAACGGCCAACCCGGCGAAGAAGCCACCCTTATTTTGGAACTCAAAATTTTGGCGGACCTCGGGCTGGTGGGTTTTCCCAACGCGGGCAAAAGCACCTTTTTAAGCCGCATTTCCGCCGCACGCCCGCGTATTGCGGACTATCCGTTTACTACCTTAAACCCAAACCTTGGCATTACGTTACACAAAGGAATCAGTTTTGCTACCGCCGATATCCCCGGCATTATTGAAGGGGCCAGCGAAGGAAAAGGGTTAGGATTTCAATTTTTAAAACACATTGAACGCACCCGCGTACTACTGCACCTGGTAGACCCGGACGGCTTTGACAACATGAACGCGGAAAAATCGGTTAAAGTAATTGAAAACGAACTGAAAACTTTTGATAAAAAACTGTTTTCTAAACCTCGTTTAATCGTTATTAACAAAATGGATTTACCTTCCGCCAAAAAAGCCTACGAAACGATTAAAAAGAAATTTAAAAAACAAAAAGTGCTTTTAATGTCCGCCGCTACCGGCGAAGGCGTAGATAAAGTGCTGGACGAAGTGGTTAAAATTCTGGCCTCTACCCCCGTGGAGCAACCCGTTATTACCGAAAAACAAACCACCACGCACAAAGTAGAACCTATCTTTACGATTACACGCAGCGAAGACGATGTTATTCATATTACGGGTAAAAAAGTGGTGGAATTTATCGCTATGACAAACTTCAACCAACCCGAAGCCATTGCCCGTTTGCGTGGAATTTTCAAAAAAATCGGTTTGGAAAAAGCCCTCTTAAAATACGGCGTACAGGACGGAGACACGCTGATTGTGGGCGGCAAAGAATTTGAGTGGAACGGCGACTTTGACGAAGAAGCCCCCACCGCGCCGGAACATGCCGGCTACAAACGGCGTGAAACCAAAGCCGAGCGTTTAGCTAAGCGCAAAGCACGGCGCGAAGGTAAAAAATAAATTTAACCCCCGGCCCAAAACCGGGGGTTTATTTTTGAGCGGATTTTTGAGTAGATTTTTTAGCAGTGCGGACATCAAAATCTTTTACCATTTTCACAATGGAAGAAAAGTTCTTTTTAGTGCGAACTACGTTATACGGATAGGCATCTTTCCAATCCAGCAAATCATAATCACGCTTCATAACACTTTGCATAAAATCGGAAATACTTTTGTTAAATACCAAAAACATAAACAAATCTTCTTGGCGGAGTTGATCTCCTTGAAATTGCTTTGTATGAAACGTGCCTGAAATCACGCCGATAAGTTCGCCGGTATTTGTCATCACACCGCTACCGCTCATCCCTTTACGTACACCGAAATTTTTCGTATAAGCAAACCCTAAATCTTTTACATAATAAACAGGATTTTTATTTATTTTCACATCCCGTTTTCCGTCAAAAATAGCAATAACCGACAAAATGCGGTCCATTTTATAATTACCTTCATCAAAAATCATCAGTGCCGGAAAAGACGGATGATAGACCCGGTATAAGGCCGAACGCGCCGCACGGTTTTTGGATAGGAAAGCACTGAATTTTTCCTTCGGAATAATTGTATTCACCGGATTGTCTCCCGTACCCCGTTGGTAATAAGTGGCGGGTGCTTTATCCAAATCTAAATAAATAAGTGCAAAATCGTTTTTTACAAAGGTGTTAAACGTAAATTCCGGGTGCCAAAATACCGTCGGTTTTTTGGGCGTATGCGTAGTGGAAACCCAGGCAGAAGTGTTGGCCTCTACTAAATCCATACGGATTTCGCACCCTTTTTTGCAGTGGTCCACTACGCAATGCGCAGCCGTAGCAAACCAACGTTTGGCAATGCGCGTGGCCTGGCACTTACCCACCTGTCCGGAGGTCTGCCCGACAGGCATAATAAGATATTCAAAGGTGTGATAGAAATCTTCTTTTTTGGAATGTTTATCGGTGTCCGTCACCGAAATTACACTCACCTCTGCCGCCAACGGCAAGGCGATGAAACAAACCCATAAAAAAGAGGATAAAAATTTACGCATAGTTTATTGTACCAATTTTATTTTGTTATAATAAAAGTGCGATTAAATTTTGTTTGCTTTTTTGCTACGTGCAAAAGAGTGGACACGGCTATCTTGTAGATCCGGAATCCCCGGGGAGAGATCGCCGGTTTTTATGATAAATTAAAAAACCCCACTCATAAGAGTAGGGGTTTTTTGTTTGCAAAAGAGAATTACTATTTGTTCGTAACAAACACACCAGGCCCCATGGTGGAGCTCATGGAAATGCTTTTTACATACACCCCTTTAGAGGTGCTGGGTTTAATACGTACGATAGTATCCATTACGGCTTTTGCATTTTCGGCTATTTTGGCAGCGTCAAAAGAGGCTTTACCGATAATCGCATGCACGATACCATAGGTATCGGCCTTGAATTCGATACGGCCGGCTTTTAAAGCTTTAATGGTGTTAGCCAAATCAAACGTTACCGTGCCCGATTTCGGGTTCGGCATGAGTCCGCGCGGGCCCAAGATTTTGGCGGCTTTGGCCAAATCTTTCATGGTGTCCGGCGTAGCAACGAGTACGTCAAAGTCAATTTTGCCTTTGAGCACTTCTTCCACGATATCTTCGCAGCCTACGCGATCGGCACCGGCTTTTTGGGCATCTTGCGCGTGTTCGCCTTTGGCGATAACGGCAATGCGTTTGGTTTTACCCGTACCGTGCGGCAACGCAACGGTGGAGCGGACTTGTTGGTCAGCTTTGCGGGTATCGATACCAAGTTTTACATGAAGTTCAATGGTTTCGTCAAATTTGGCTTTCGCGTTTTCTTTGACGATTTTGGCGCCTTCATCTAACGTGTAAACTTTGGCTTTATCGTACGCTTTTACAGCGGCTTGCATTCTTTTTCCCATCTAAATACTCCTTAGGTAGTAACGGGCTTACGCCCTCCCTATGTTAAATTTATTTTACTACGTCTACACCCATGCTGCGGCAGGTACCTTTTACCATTTCCGCGGCTTGTTTGATGTCCTTCGTGTTCAAATCGGGCAATTTTTGGGCCGCGATTTTTTCACATTGGGCTTGGGTGATCTTGCCGACTTTATCTTTGTGCGGGGCACCGGAACCTTTTGCTAATTTAAGTTCCTTGATAATCAGCACAGCCATAGGCGGCATCTTGGTAATAAAGGTGAAAGAGCGGTCTTCATAAACAGTGATGACGACCGGGATCTTAATCCCTTTTTCCATTTTCGCCGTTTTGGCGTTGAATTGTTTGCAGAATTCCATGATGTTTACACCATGTTGGCCTAAGGCCGGACCGACTGGCGGCGCCGGGTTGGCAGCACCAGCAGGAATCTGCAACTTGATGTATCCTTTAATTTTTTTCTCTTTTGCCATTTTGTTTGTTACTCCATTTTTTACTGCTTACAGCGGTAAAATCTAATTCTTTTCCACTTGGAGGAAATCTACTTCTACCGGGGTGGCGCGGTCAAAAACAGTAACCATCACTTTGAGTTTGTTTTTCTGTTCGTTGACTTCTTCCACTACGCCAATAAAATGTTTGAAAGGCCCTTCGGTAATGCGAACGCTTTCGCCGCGTTCAAATTCCACCACGTGTTTGGGTTTGCCGGACGGATTATCGGTTAATTCCACAATACCGGAGATTTCTTCTTCCGGCAGCGGAACCGGGTTAGGATCGCCCAAAAATCCGGTAACACCCGTAGTGCTTTTAATAAACCAATAAGCTTCGCTGGTCATGTTCATTTCTACCAGCACATATCCAGGGAAAAATTTCCGTTTGCGCAAAATTTTCTTGTTTTGTTTTACTTCCACCACTTCTTCGGTAGGAACTAATACATTAAAAACACGGTCGCTAAACCCTTGGATTTCTGCATTGAGTTTAATTTTCTCTTTTACTTTATCTTCGTGCCCTGTTTGCGTGTGCACGACGTACCAAGCCCGTTCTTCAGCCATTAACGCCCTCCAATTACGGCACCTAACGCACTTGTCAGGCCCCAGTCAATCACGCAGACATACAAAGAAACTAAAAGCACCACAATCCCAACCAAAAAGGTGGATTGGATAACTTCTTGCCGGGAAAGCCAAGTGGATTTTTTTAATTCGCCGACCGACTCTTTCAGAAAATTAATTGCTTTGTTCATACAAATACTTTCCTTGGTGTGAAACCTGGCAGGAGCGGAAGGACTCGAACCTTCAGTCCCGGTTTTGGAGACCGGTGGTTTACCAGTTAACCGACGCTCCCACAAAAATCTTAGGCTTTGCCTTCTTTATGCGTGGTACTTTTCCCGCATTTTTTGCAGAATTTTTTTACTTCTAGTTTGTATTCTTTCTTTTTGCCGCGCACTTGATAATAGTTTTTATTTTTGCATTCGGTGCAAATCAGCGCGATCGTAATTCTTTCACTTGCCATCTTGCTATTCCTTTACTAAAGGTTTCTGCTGCTACTGTTTAGAGAATACTATCCCTGGGGGCGTTTTACACGCCCCCAGTACAGTGAACCAAACAGTTTTGGTTACTACTCAATAATTTTGGTTACTACACCAGCGCCTACGGTGTGGCCGCCTTCGCGGATAGCGAAGCGTAAGCCTTCTTCCATGGCTACCGGGGTAATGAGTTTTACTTCAATTTCAGCGTTATCGCCGGGCATAATCATGTCTTGTTTGAAAGACAATTCGCCAGTTACGTCCGTGGTGCGGAGGTAAAATTGCGGTTTATAACCCGGGGTAAGCGGAGTGTGGCGTCCGCCTTCTTCTTTTTTCAAGATGTAAACTTGACCGGTGAAGTGTTTGTGCGGGTGGACAGTTTTCGGAGCCGCTAACACTTGGCCGCGTTCTACTTGGTTCTTGTCAATACCGCGGAGCAAAATACCTACGTTATCGCCGGCGATACCTTCGTCCAAGAGTTTGCGGAACATTTCAATACCGGTGGCTACGGTGTTCAAGGTGTCGCGGAAACCAATGATTTCCAACGCATCACCCACGTGCACCTTACCGCGTTCAATTCTACCGGTGGCTACCGTACCGCGGCCAGTGATAGAGAATACGTCTTCTACGGCCATCAAGAACGGTTTATCGGTATCGCGTTTGGGTTCGGGGATCCAGTTGTCCAACGCTTCCATTAAGCGTTTAATGCAGGGTTCACCGAGTTCGCTTTGATCGCCTTCAATGGCTTTCAAGGCAGAACCGCGAATGATCGGAGTGTTGTCACGATCAAATTCGTATTTGCCCAGTAAGTCGCGGATTTCTTCTTCTACGAGGTCTAACAAATCTTTATCGTCAACCAAGTCGACTTTGTTCAAGAATACGACGAGTTTCGGTACGTTTACCTGTTTAGCCAAAAGTACGTGTTCGCGGGTTTGCGGCATCGGGCCGTC
>CADBFX010000015.1:22526-37214 GCA_902794125.1 uncultured Elusimicrobium sp.
TAATAGCGGTGGTGAGCGTGGTCTTACCGTGGTCTACGTGACCAATGGTACCGACGTTCACGTGCGGTTTGCTGCGGGAAAATTTTTCCTTTGCCATTTTGTTTAGTTCTCCTGTATTTAATTTACTTCATTTTAAAATTAGCTGGGAGTGGGAATCGAACCCACGACCTTCTCCTTACCATGGAGATGCTCTACCGACTGAGCTACCCCAGCATTTACTGCTGTTGTACGACAAATCGTTGTTAGCTGGGAGTGGGAATCGAACCCACGACCTTCTCCTTACCATGGAGATGCTCTACCGACTGAGCTACCCCAGCAAACGAAATTATCAAGCGGGCGAAGGGAATCGAACCCTCGTCACAAGCTTGGAAGGCTAGTGTTCTACCATTGAACCACGCCCGCAAAACACATCAATTTATTATACCAAAAAAACACGCGCGGTGGAAGGCATTATCCGCCTAATCTACCGATAAAAACGACCCCCGTAGGGGTCATCTATATATTTATTGTAACAAATTGCGGAAAAGAGTGCAACACCCAATAGGCCGTTTTGTAATCAACCGCCGGTTTGCAAAGAAAGACAAAAAAAGGGGGAGGCCGATTCCTCTTTACGAGGCAAACCCTAAAACCGGGTACAAGTGGCACTCCCTTACTGCTAGTATAAACGAATGTGTGTAAAAATCAAGACCTAAATTATTAAATTTTTCAAAAATCTCTTTTTTTTGCTATAATAACTAAGTAATCAGAAGTAAAGATGAGATTTTTTGGTGCGGTGGCCAAGTGGTAAGGCGTCAGTCTGCAAAACTGATATTCGTGGGTTCGATTCCCGCCCGCACCTATTTTTACATAATAAAACCGCCGAGGGCGGTTTTTATTTTGTAAAAATGGGCGATGGCAGCGACACCAACTGCTTGGTGTCGAGTCGGGAAGCGAAGCCCGGAGCGATGTTTTTGTTTGAGGAGTGAGCCGTACCGGCAAACACCGAAAGGCAAAAACCGCGAGGGCCGGCCCGGAGGAAAACTTCGTTAGAAGTTTTACCGCAGGGGATTCCCGCCTGCACCTGATTTTTTGAAACAGAAACCGCCGTTAGGCGGTTTTTTATTTCCCACAATTTCCGGAAAAAAGATACAATGAGTATATGGCTAGAGATATTGTTGAAGTAGAAATAAAAAATATTCCGCTGGAAGTGGAAGCGGAAGGGCTTGGAATGGTGGAACTGGCCGACTTGGCCGCTTCCGTAGAAGCGTATATGGATAAGATGAAGGATTACGAAATTGATACGCTTAAGCAAGCCCTTATGGCCGCTTTACACTTTGCCGCGCAAGCCTATGTAAAAGATCAAAGCGAAGGCGGCAAACGCCAAGAAGAAGAATCTCGCGTAAGCGACCTAATTTTAAAACTCCGCGGCGCGTTAGAAACTCCGCAAAAATAACATGGAAGAAGAAACAACCGTTCCGCTGGCCGCACGCCAAGCACCCAAAAAATTGGAAGATTTTGCCGGGCAACCGCATTTGTTGGGCCCGGGCAAAATGTTGCGCCGTTTGCTGGAAGCGGATATGATTAAATCGGCCGTTTTTTTCGGGCCGCCCGGTTGCGGGAAAACAGCCACCGCACGCTATATTGCATCACGCACGCAGGCCTACACGGTAGAACTTAATGCCGCGGCGGCCGGCGTAGCCGATATCAAAAAAGTGCTGGCCGAAGCCAAGGACCGTGCCCGCACGCCTACTTTTGAACAGCGACGAACGCTTGTTATTTTAGACGAAATTCATCACTTTAATAAAACACAACAAGACGTGCTTTTACCGTCGGTAGAAAAAGGCGATATTATCCTCATTGGCATTACGACCGAAAATCCTTACTACTATATTAACAATGCCTTACTTTCGCGCTTTTCCGTTTTTGAATTTAAGGCATTGGGCGATAAAGATTTACTCAAAATTCTAAACCGCGCCGCCGAAAACGAGCACGCCGTTATTGATAAAGAGGCCGCGGACTATTTTATTACACAAGCCAACGGCGACAGCCGCAAAATGCTAAACGCCGCCGAACTGGCATTTGTAACCACCAAGCCCGGTAAAGACAAATTAAAACACATTGATTTGGAAATCGCTAAAGAGTGTATCCAGCGCCGCCATTTAAATTACGACAAAAAAGGCGATGAGCACTACGATATTATTTCCGCTTTTATTAAATCAATGCGCGGCTCGGACCCGGACGCTACCGCTTATTGGCTCGCACGCATGCTGGAAAGCGGCGAGGATCCTCGCTTTATCGCAAGGCGTATTTTAATTTGCGCAAGCGAAGATGTGGGTCTTGCCGAACCGGCCGCTATTATGATTGCACAAGCCGCTTTTCAGGCCGCCGAAGAACTGGGCATGCCGGAAGTGCGCATTCCACTAGCCCATGCGGCTATTTATGTGGCCTGTTGCCCTAAAAGTAATTCCGCTTATTTAGCCATAGACGGAGCCCTTCAAGAAGTGCGCGAGGGACGCTACCGCCCGGTGCCGGACCATCTGCGTTCCGGCGGAAAAAACCGCGGTTACAAATACGCACACGATTTTCCCAACCATTATGTAAAACAATCTTACATGCCCTATCCTAAAAAGTTTTTTGAACCCGGCAATTTAGGTAAAGAACCGGCTTTAATAGAACGGCTCAAAAAAATTAAAGGAGAATAAATGGAACCCGAAGCTCCTTTCCGCGGACAAGTTTTTACGGTTTCTGCTATTAATTTAGCCTTAAAACAAATGACCGAAGGCGTTTTTCGCGGCGTATTTGTAGAGGGCGAAGTGAGCAACTTGCGCGAACCAGCCAGCGGACATATTTATTTTGATTTAAAAGACCGCGAGGCCGTTCTTTCCGGCGTAATGTTTAAATGGGACGCACGCAAATACAGCGGCCAACTGCAAGAGGGTATGCAAGTGCGCGTAGGCGGGGATTTATCGTGCTATGCCAAGCAAAGCAAATTCCAAATTATTGCCCGCACCGCCGAAGCATTAACCAAAGGAAACCTGTTTTTAGAATTTGAAAAATTAAAAAAGAAATTGGAACAAGAAGGCCTTTTTGCGCAAGAACACAAAAAAGAAATCCCCGCTTATCCGCAACGAATTGCCGTTATTACTTCCCCTACCGGGGCGGCGGTGCGGGATATTTTGTCCGTTTTAAAACGCCGTAGCCCGCATTTGGAAATTTTGGTGCAAGGCGACGAAGCCGCCGGACAAATTGCACAAGCATTAGAAGATGCTAATAAATTTTCCCCAAAACCGGATGTTATTTTAGTGGGCCGCGGGGGTGGCAGCATGGAAGATTTATGGGCGTTTAATGAAGAAGTTGTGGCACGGGCTATTTTTAAAAGCAAAATTCCCGTTATCTCGTGCGTCGGACACGAAATTGACTATACTATTGCCGATTTTGTGGCCGATTTGCGCGCCCCAACCCCTTCCGCCGCAGCGGAACTGGTGGTACAAAATTCGCAAAATACGCGCGAACATATTTCCGCTTTACAAAAGCGGCTTTTGCAATCGGTCAGTTTATTTTACGAACGCGCCAAGCGCCGCTACGATTTGGCCGTCGGAAATCCTGTTTTAAAACATCCGGAAATTTTAACGCAAACCAAAGAACAAGAATTGGACGATTTGCAATTGCGATTAGAAAACGCCATACGCGAAAAAATAACTGATTTTTCGCAACGCTTTGAAGTGTTATCCCAAAAATTAACGGCTCTGGGGCCACAGGCTGTACTCAAACGCGGATACAGCATTACCCGCAAGCAAGACGGCAGCATTGTTAGCCGCGTAGAGCAAACAAAACCCGGCGAAACAATTTATGTGCAAGTTCGTGACGGTATGATTTACACCGAAGTAAAGTGAGGTTTTTATGGCAACAAAAGTAAACTTTGAAAAACAACTTTCACGCTTAGAAGAAATTGTAGAAAAATTAAGAACAAACCGATTTGGACGCGTCTGTGAAACTTTTTGAAGAAGGGATTATTCTTTCCAAGGAACTTTCCCAAAAGTTGGAAACGATTAAATTTAAAGTGGAAGAATTAAAGAAAAAAGGGTCCGAATTATTAACAGAACCGTTTGACACGGAACTGGCGGAAAACGAAGATGGCGAATAAAAAATTACGCTTAGATATGGCACTGGTCGAGCAAGATTTTTTTGCCAGCCGCAACCGCGCGCAGGCCTCCATTATGGCGGGTGAAGTGGTGGTAAACGGCGAGGTAGATACCCGTGCCGACCGCACCATTTTGCCGGAAGATAAAATTTCACTTAAAGAAAAATCATGTCCATACGTATCGCGCGGCGGGTTAAAATTGGCCGGTGCTTTAAAACATTGGAATATTTCCGTTAAGGACAAAGTATGTGTAGATATCGGTGTAGCAACAGGCGGATTTAGCGATTGCATGATTCAAGCCGGTGCCAAAACGGTGTACGGCGTTGACGTTGGCAAAGGCCAACTCGCAGACGAAATGCGCCGGTATAAGAATTTTATTTTTAAGCCCGAAACAAACGCCCGCTACATGACGGCCGACCTGTTTGATACGCCGCCGCAGTTTGCCGCGGTGGATGTGTCTTTTATTTCGCTTACTATGATTATGGAACCTCTTTTTAAAGTACTGGCGAAGGAAAGCGAAATTGTTTTTTTAATTAAACCGCAGTTTGAACTTTCCCCCAAGCAAGTGCCGCACGGCATTGTAAAAACCGACGAAAACCGCCAACTGGCTATCCAGCGCGTGCAAAGTTTTTTTGATACGGTAAAAGAAAAATACGGTGCGGAAAGTGGGGAAGTAATTGAAAGCCCAATTAAGGGAACTCACGGCAACACCGAATTTTTGTGGCACGTAAAACTAAACAAACCCGCCTAATTTGGTTTTAAAAACTCTAATTGTAAGTGTTCATAGCCTTTTCAAGGCCGTCGGAAAGATACATCTCTATTGCAGATACCGCTTTATCCAACGCAGGGGTCAGTTTTTCTTCGTCTTCGCGGGAAAATTTACCAAGTACAAAATCTACTAAATCAAATTTTTCGGGCTTTGGGCCGATACCCAACCGCAAACGCGGAATATCTTGCGTGCCCAACTGCTCAATAACGCTTTTCATGCCCTTCTGGCCCCCCGCAGAGCCATTTTTACGAAGGCGCAGCGTGCCAGTCTCTAAAGCCACTTCATCAAAGCAAATTAGGCAGTTTTGCGGCGGAATTTTATAAAACCGGGCCAGGCTGCTCACAGCCTGACCCGATAAATTCATATACGTGTGGGGCTTTAGTAAAAACACTTCATGCCCGGCCACGGATACTTTGCTATATTCTCCCAGTTTTTGCCAAGGTTTCCATTCGGCTCCCCATTTTTGTGCGGCCGCATCCACCACTCTAAATCCGGCGTTGTGGCGCGTACGCGCATATTCGGAACCGGGGTTGCCAAGACCCACCAGGAGATATTGCATAAACTATTTTTTAGCTTCCGTTCCTTTGGTAAGGTTGCCTTCTTCGTCTTTCTTACCTTTGGTAGAGGAACTTTCCGGTTGAGCAGCAGCCGCATCAGCAGCAGCCGGAGCAGGAGCCGGAGTATCATCTTTCGGAATAGCCAAGTGTACCACCGGGGCTTCTTTATCGGTTAAGAGTTCCACCCCTTGCGGTAATTTAATGTCACCGGCCAAAATACCTTTGTTGATCGTCATGGGCGTAATATCCAACACGATTTCGTGCGGGATAGCGCTTACCAAGGCGCGTACTTCAATTTCGCGCAAGATGTGTTCAATGATAGCACCATAGTTGGCCACATCGGCAGGCGTACCTTCCAATTTGAGCGGCACGACCACATCCATTTTGTCTTTCATGCTGACGCGTTGGAAATCGGCGTGAATCGGTGCATCGGTTACAGCGTGGAATTGCACTTCTTTTACGAGCACGAGTTCGTTAGCACCGCCTAAATTCATTTCTACTACGGTGTTTTTACCGGCTTTCATGATTTTTTCCAAATCTTTTACGGTCACGGTAATGCTGACGGGTTCTTTATGGCCGCCGTACACCACGGCCGGGACTTTCTTTTCTGCGCGGATTTGCGAGAGGGTCCCTTTTACACCAATCCCTTCACGGGTATCGGCTTTAATACTTACTTTTTCCATTTTTTCCTCCAACTGATTTTAAAAGTTTAATTGAACATATCGCTGATAGACTGGCCATCGTGGTTGCGTTTGATAGCATCTGCAAGCAGATACGAAACGGACAGCACTTCCACTTTGGGTCCTAAGTCACGAATCGGAAGCGAATCGGAAATGATTAGCTTTTTAATGTCGGACTTATTAATACGGTCTATCGCGTTGCGCGACAAGAGCCCATGCGTACACACCGCATAAATCTCCCGCGCGCCGCGTTCTTTGATTTTTTGGGCTACGGTGGTCAATGTTCCCGCCGTATCCACGATATCATCAAAAATGATAGCTACTTTGTCTTGCACGTCCCCGATGACGTTATACACCACCGCTTCATTGGCTTTGGGGCGGCGTTTATCAATGATAACAAGCCCCGCATCCATGCGTGCGGCAAATTTGCGGGCGCGTTCCACGCCCCCTACATCCGGGGAAATGACCACTAAATCTTTGCGGTCAAAATCTTTAAAATAATCCAAAAATACTTTGCGGGCACGTAAGTGATCCACCGGGATATCAAAAAATCCCTGAATCTGGCCTGCGTGTAAATCCACCGTCATAATGCGGTCCGCGCCGGCTTCGGTAATTAAATTGCTGGCCAGTTTAGCCGTAATCGGCACACGCGGGGAGGCTTTGCGGTCTGCCCGGGCATAGCCAAAGTAAGGCATAACGGCCGTAATTTTACCGGCACTGGCACGTTTGAACGCATCAATCATGATGAGCAGTTCCATCAAGTTTTCATTGGTGGGCGGGCATGTGGGCTGAATAATATAGCAATCGTGTGCGCGCACGCTTTCCAAAATCTGCACATCTATTTCGCCGTCGGCAAAGCGTTCCACACGCAATTTTCCAAGGTCCATATTAAGGTGTTGTGCAATTTTTTGGGCCAACGCGATATTGGCGTTCCCGGAAAAAATACGCAAATCACCGTTTACACTTTTAGTCATTTTTTTTGACACCTTTTTTTTCTAACACAACCTGACGCGAACGGGCAATCCCCAAAGATTCCGCCGGAATCTCTTTTGTAATGGTTGACCCTGCGCCGATTTTTGCATATTCGTGCACCGTAACGGGTGCCACAAAATTGACGTTAGACCCTACAAACACGTGATCTTCAATGACCGTTTGGTGTTTGTTCTTTCCGTCGTAATTGCAGGTAATTGTTCCCGCGCCCACATTTACCCCGGCGCCCATTTGTGTATCCCCAATATAACTTAAGTGATTCACTTTGGAACCTTCTCCAATGACGGATTTTTTAATTTCGCTAAAATTGCCTACTTTGGCGCCTTTTTTAAGCACCGATTTCGGCCTCAAATGTGCATACGGCCCGAGTTGGCATTCTTCAGCCACTTCGGATTCTTCAATATACGTTCCCATTTTTATCGTAACGTTATCGGCAATAACGGAATCTTTAATGTAAACACCGCTCTCAATTAAACAGTTTTTACCAATTACCGTTTTACCGTAAATATGGCAACCCGGCTCAATGCGCGTATCCGCGCCGATTTGCACTTCCGCATCAATGTAGGAATCCTGCGGACGAACCAGCGTAACGCCTTCGTCCATAAGCCGCTTGGCTGTACGCAAACGCATAATTTGCTCCGCTTCGGCTAGTTGGGCTTTGCTGTTTACTCCTAACGCTTGCTCGTAGTCCGTACTGTTAAAAACCGTTACGGGAAGTGTCATCTGTCTAATAATAGAAAGGGTATCTGTTAAATAATATTCGTTTTTAGGACCTTGTGGTGTTAATTGGGAAAGGGCTGTTTGCAAAGCTGCAGAATTAAATATGTACATACCACTGTTAATTTCCGCAATTTTTTTAGTTTCCGCATCTGCGTCGGCATCTTCCACAATAGCCTCAAACATCCCTTCCGGCGTGCGTACAATGCGCCCATATCCGGCCGGATCGGGTACACTGACACCCAACACCATAGCACCTTGTTTTTGCGCCTCAAAAACGCTCAGCATTTGCTGTAACGTAGAAGGGAGTAAAAGGGGTGTGTCGCCGTTTAAAACGAAAACCGTTTCAAATTTTTGCAGTAACGGCAACGCGGCTTTTACAGCAGAACCGGAGCCGGACAAATCAGTCTGTTCGGCAAATACTACCGGGGAGGTAATCCCCCAAGAGGCCATGCCTGCTTTCACCGCGCTCATCACTTGGTCGGCTCCATGGCCAATAACCAAACCGATAGCAGCCGGTTCCAATGCTTGGGCGGCTTTCAAAATATGCGCGATAATCGGGAGCCCGCAAACCGTGTGAAGCGGTTTGGGGAGAGAGGATTTCATCCGTGTGCCTTTGCCGGCAGCGAGGATGAGAATACATAGATTTTTTTGGGCTACCATTTTGTTTAACTCTTGCCTAAAAAGAAATCAAATTTATTAGATATATTATACAAAACTGCTACTGCGAGCGCAACCATTCTTGGTATTTTTGGAGTTCACGGTCCATATGATGCTCTATAATTTTTCCCACTTTATCTTCTTTTTCCCAGTTGAGCAAGATAGCATCACTTTTTTGCTTAAACTCTTTATAAGTGGTACTGGTTTTAGCAGCACTTCTAAAAGCTTCGTTTCTTTCTTCATACGCAGCGGTAACTTCCTCCCGCAGGCCGCTAACTTGAGGAATAGAATTAGGGCAGACATAGGTTAATTCTTGTAGTTTCATCTCTATCATGAACTTTTGGGAACCGTAAAACCCGGCACAAAGAAGAAACCCCGCGGCTAAAAGGCAAACTAACCCTAAAAAGTATTTCATTGCAGTTCTCCTATACAAAGAGAATCTTTGGCCCGCAAGATTTGCACACGCACCAAACCGTGCGCTTGGGCCGTGTTTTCCAATATAACGGGCTGGAAATTAGAACAAATGCCGTGCAAACGCCCCTCTTTATGTTCTTCTATAAAGACTTCTTGAACAGAACCGACTTGCGCAGCAGCAAACGCTTGGCGCAGCTCTTTATCCAGCACCCGTAAAATTTCGGCACGGCGTTTAATTTCCGTAGCCGGCAACTGCGGCCACGTGGCGGCTTTGGTACCCGGACGCGGAGAATAACTAAACACGTGCAACCCGGATAGTTTTAACGATGCAATAAAACGGTACGTTTCCTCAAAATCCTCTTCCGTTTCGGTAGGAAATCCGGCAATTACATCCGCAAAAATGCCAATGTTTTTTACGCGGCGGCGCAGTTCCTCCGCTTTGGCGCGGTATGCTTGCGTGTCATAATGGCGGTTCATGTCTTTTAACACGCGGTCACAACCGGCTTGCAAGGGCAAGTGGAAATAATTACAAAACCGGTGCGGATATTTTTCCATAGCGCGAATAATTCCGTCCGTAACCGTTTGAAGTTCTATAGAAGAAAAACGAATACGGAATTTGCCGGGCATTTCGGCAATTTTTTCACATAACGCGGCTAAATCGGCCCCGGTTTGCGGGCACAAATAATTGCCAATGTTTATCCCCGTAAGTACAATTTCGGCAAACCCTTTTTGAACTAAATTTGTGATTTCCGCCAGCACATCGGCTAACGGTTTGGAGCGTTTTTCGTTGCGCGCAAAAGGCACAATACAGTACGAGCAAAAACAATCGCACCCATCTTGAATTTTAACAAATGCGCGGCTGTGTCCTTCGTGGCCGGAAACCGTCCAACACACATCCTCTTTCTTAAAAAGAACTTGGCCTAATTGGTATTTGCCTACAATTTCGGCTTGCGGGAATTTTTCGCGTATTTGCGCGGTATGCGCAGCAGCATAACAACCGGTCAGCACCAGCCTGGCTTTCGGGTTGCGGCGCAAAATTTGGCGGATGAGTTTTTCCACATCTTTATCGGCTTGGTGGGTAACGGTACACGTATTTAAGAGGCAAATATCGGCATTTTCAAAACTTTCGGCAGGGGTAAATCCGGCACGCAAAAATTCTTCCAACAAGGCTTGGCTTTCCACTTGGTTAACACGGCAACCGAACGTTTTAATAAAAAAAGTGCTCATAAGAGTTTAGCCGCCACTGCGATACACGCCGTTTCCGCGCGCAAAATATTTACCCCTAGCGTAACCGGCAACACCCCGTTAGCCTGAGCCAGCGAAATTTCTTCATCCGTCCAACCGCCGGCCGGGCCGACAAACACCCGTAAATCTTGCGGATTTTTCAGTTCGTTTAGTCCCCACAAGAGCGTGTGGGTTTGTTCGGCTTCATAAGCAATTAAAGATGGGGCACGTTGCGCAATGGCCTGTGTAAATTTTACAGGCGGTAAAATTTCGGGAATAAAAGGCGTATTGCATTGTTTACAGGCAGACACCATAATTTGGTTCCAACGGTCGTTTTTCCCGTCAAACTTTTTAAGCACGTCATATTCACTGCGCGTGGAAACAAGCGGCAAAAAAGCAGCTACACCCAATTGCGTGCCTTTGTCTAACACGTCTTCCAAACCGGTGCGAGAGTTAGGCACAAAACAAAGCGTTAAACGAAGCGGCACGCGACGCACTTCGCACTTTTTTAGGAGAGTTCCGCGTACAAAATTTTTCTGGATTTTATCTATGCGCGCCACGTACTGAAGGCCTTCGCCGTTAAACACGCGCACTTCATCGCCTTCTTTTTGGCGCGCAACTACGGCGGCGTGATGCGCCTCTGCATCCGTCAAAAAAAATTCCGTTTCTTTAATATCTGCTAAATACTGCGGCATAGATATATTTTACTTTTTCTGTAAATAATAAAAAACAGGGGTGCGGCAAAAACCGCACCCCTGTTTTGATTTTCCCCCGAATAGATTATTTATCTACTACTTCGGCTTCTACTACGTCGTCTTTATTGCCGGTAGCCGCGCCTTGCGCTTGTTGGGCACCCGCTTGGGCTCCCGCTTGCGCGCCGGCCGCTGCACCTTGTTGGGCTTTGTACATAGCTTCGCCCAATTTTTGGCTGGCTTGCAGAGCTGCATCAGTAGCCGATTTCATACGGGCAGCATCGTCGCCTTTTAAGGCATCGCGCAAGTCGGACAAGGCTTGTTCAATCTTGCCGCGGTCTTCTTGGCTGACTTTGTCGCCGTAGTCTTTGAGTGCTTTTTCCGTTTGGAAGAGCACGCTATCACCTTGGTTTTTGGCTTCGATAATTTCTTTTTGTTTCTTATCTTCTTCCGCAAACTTTTCGGCTTCTTTGACAAATTTATCTACTTCGGCATCGCTTAATTTGTTAGACGAAGTAATCGTGATGTGTTGTTCTTTATTGGTGCCGAGGTCTTTGGCGGTTACGTTCAAAATACCGTTGGCATCAATATCAAACGTTACTTCAATTTGCGGCACACCGCGCGGAGCCGGCGGAATACCATCGAGGTCAAATTTGCCCAGCGGCACGTTGTCTTTGGCCATAGGGCGTTCGCCTTGCAAAACGTTAATCGTTACTGCGGGTTGATTATCAGATGCCGTAGAGAACACTTGCGTTTTGCGCACCGGAATCGTGGTGTTGCGTTCAATTAAGCGGGTGCATACGCCGCCCAAGGTTTCCAAGCCAAGAGACAACGGGGTGACGTCCAAGAGAAGCACGTCTTTTACTTCCCCGGTTAAAATACCGGCTTGTACGCTGGCACCGATTGCCACACATTCCATCGGGTCAATACCGCGTTCAATTTTTTTGCCAACGAGGTCTTCCACGTATTTTTGCACAATCGGCATACGGGTCGGGCCGCCGACCAAGATGATGCGGTCAATTTGGCTGGCAGATAAGCTGGCGTCGGACAATGCTTGATTAACGGATTTACCGCAGCGTTTAACAATGTCGTCCACCAAGCTTTCCAGTTTAGCGCGCGACAAGCGCAGTTCCAAGTGTTTCGGGCCGTCTGCACCGGCAGAGATAAACGGCAAGTTGATGTCCGTTTCCATGGTGGTGGAAAGTTCAATTTTGGCTTTTTCGGCCGCATCTTTTAAGCGTTGAGCGGCTTGTTTGTCTTTGGACAAATCAATTCCGGTTTGTTTGCGGAATTCATCTACCATCCAGGCGATAATGGCATTATCCATATCCGTACCGCCCAGTTGCGTGTCCCCGGATGTGGCGAGCACGTCAAACGTACCTTCTTTACCCATTTCCATAATGGTTACATCCAGCGTTCCTCCGCCGAGGTCAAACACTAAGATTTTTTGTTCTTTACCGGCTTTATCAATACCAAAAGCAAGCGCGGCAGCCGTCGGCTCGTTGACTAGACGCACCACATCCAACCCGGCAATACGGCCGGCGTCTTTGGTGGCTTGGCGCTGGTTGTCGTTAAAGTAGGCCGGAACGGTGATAACGGCTTTTTCTACCTTTTCGCCTAAAAAGGCTTCGGCATCTTTTTTTACTTTTTGCAGAACGAACGCAGAAAGTTGTTGCGGCGTAAATTCTTGCCCGCGCAAATTATATTTGAAGTTTTCCCCCATTTTGCGTTTGAACGCCGTTACCGTCCCTTCCGGGTTGGCAATGGCCTGACGGCGGGCCGGTTCACCTACGAGGCGTTGGCCGTCTTTCGTAAACGCCACATACGACGGGAACGCTTTCCCGCCAATAGAGCTACCTTCCGCAGACGGAATAATTGTTCCTCTGCCTCCTTCCATAACGGCCGCTGCCGTGTTAGAAGTTCCTAAGTCGATACCAATAATCTTTGCCATAACATTTTCTCCTTGTTAAATTGTATTTTTACCCCGCGCGAATTTATCCTTCCGCGTGTTGGCCGACAATTACGCGCGCCAAGCGCAACACTTTGCCGTCCATCGTAAATCCCATCTGTACTTCTTGAAGCACCAGTCCGTCTTGTGCTTCTGATGAAGGAATCATGGCCACTACTTCCTGGGTGGCCGGATCGTACGGTTTATCCAATACGTCCATTTTTTCAATTCCTTCCGAGCGGAATGCTTTGTCCAGTTCCGCCGTAATCATTGCTACCCCCTCCAACAAATTTTTTGTTTCGGCGGTAAGTTTGTCTTTTTCTTTATTCCATTTTTCTTGCTGCCGAAGTAAAATTTCATACGAAGGTAATAATTTTTCTGCCAGCTGTTTTTTACCAAAGCCGATAAAAGCAGCTTTTTCGCGCTCGGTCCGTTTGCGGAAATTTTCAAATTCCGCCGTCAAACGGACGAATTGATCGTAATAATCGGGCTTTTGTTCTTCTGGTGCGGAAGTTTCTTCTTCCTGCAGTTGCTCTTCATCGTGCGGCCCAATAAATTCTGTCTCTTTCTCCGGGCGCGGTTCGTGATGATGTTGTTTTTTACTCATAATCGTCTTCTTCCCCCAATTGCGGCAGAGCCGTCCAATGTTGCATGGAACTTTCCAAAAGCCCGCCGATAAAATTAACCAGCGACATCACTCTTGTATATTCCATGTGTTTCGGCCCGATAATGCCTATCATCCCTACGGTTTTATCCCCTACGCGGCAAGCAGTTGAAACGATACTTAAATTTTTAAGTTCTTTCATTTCGTTTTCACTGCCAATGCTGACATTCATTTTTTGGTTGGATTTTTCCATGTCCGTCATTTTTTCGCTTAACAGCGAAGAAAATCTTTCGCGCTCTTCCACCACGCGCATCATTTGTTTTAAATCTTCGTAATCTTCCTCGGTGGTATTTTCTAATAACCGGCCAATACCTTCCACGTACAGTTCGTTATCCGTTTGCGGACGTTCCATATCTTTCAGAACTTTTGTAGATAAATCCGCCATGTCTGCAATTTCGCGGTGGCCGGAATTAACATGTTGCCATAAAATGCGGCGGGCTTCGGCCAATGTACGGCCGGAAACTTCTTCGTTAATAAACCGGCTTAACACGCGCAACCGGGACGGAGCGATTACATAGCCCGTGCGAACAGGCCAGTGTCTAACGGCGCCGGACTCGGTAACCAATACGGCTAAAATCATCCCCGGAGCCAACGGAATAAAATCAAGCCGCTGCACGCGTTGGTCTTGCACGTTAGAAGTGTAAACAAACCCGGCAGCACCGGATAAACGGGCCAGCAAACGCGAGGTTTGCACCAACATATTATCCACTTCACTTACGCGGGAATCGTACGCTTCTTCAATGCGTTCACGCTCTCTGGCGGCCATTTTTTGCACGTTAGCCAAATAGTCCACATAATAGCGGTACGCCTTATCGGTCGGAATGCGCCCTCCGGAAGTGTGCGGTTGGTAGAGATATCCTTCTTCTTCCAGTTCGGCCATAATGTTACGAATGGTGGCACTGGACACATCCGGCAACGCAGAAGAAGCAATCTGTTGCGAACCTACCGGCCGGCGGGTTTCCACATATTGTTGGACCACCCACCTTAAAATTTTTTCTTTGCGTGCTTTGGCGACTTCCGGTTTAAGTATTCTCATACCAATTCCTTTTTCGAAGAGAAAAGTGATTTTTATTTTAGCACTCTTTAAACCCCTCTGCTAAAATTATAAGCAATTATTTTATTTTTGTCAACCCCTTTTTTAGACTGCTAATTTTGAACTCTTAGGTCCGGTCCTAAAATAAACTGGGAAAAAAGACCCTGGCAAAAAGATTTAAAAATCTCTACAATTAGAATATGCGATTACGCGTGTATAT
>CADBFX010000016.1 GCA_902794125.1 uncultured Elusimicrobium sp.
AAGATATTATTAATCACGTGATAGAAAAATACCGTGACATAGCCAGAAGCCGCGGAATAGATTGGGATTTCCCGGCTGATGCGATCCCTGCTTTTTAAGCAGTTATAAGAACCTAAAAAAGCCCCATGAAAAACATGGGGCTTTTTAGACGTAAAAAATGGCTTTTAACAAACTAATTTTTTAGCCGTTAAAATCAATTAAAAATGTGTTATAATAAAGAGGTAAGGTCCTGTTGTACAATTATAAAAAATATAGGAGACGACTCATGCTACGGAAGTTTTTAGATTGGTTCAAACCGTTGCCCCCGGCTGCGGAAAAAATCACAGATAAAGCAGAAATTGATAAACAATACAAACGCTGGCGCTGGAAACTATTTATTAGCGCTTATATCGGTTACGCAATGTACTACGTAACCCGCCAAAACTTAAACCCGATTGCCCACGTATTTAAACCGGCTACCGGAATGACGGACGATCAATTCGGTTTAATGGTTTCGGTTTCTTTAATTGCGTATGGTGTAGGTAAATTTATAAGCGGTATGTTGGCAGATAAAAGCAACATCCGCGTTTTTTTGGCCTTCGGGCTGTTAGCCTCTTCCGTAATTAACTTGTTCTTCGGTTATTTACATTCTTTCTTCCTGCTCGTATTGTTCTGGACGCTTAACCAAGCCTTCCAATCTATGGGATTTCCGCCGATTGCGCGTATTTTTGCGTATTGGTTTTCTCCCAAAGAAAGAGCCAGCAAATGGACCTTATGGGCTTCCGCTCACACCGTAGGTATTTCTATTGCGGCCATTATTGCGGCTGTTATTTTAAAACTTACCGATACCGTACCGTGGATTCAATGGCAGTTTGTATTCGTGTTTTCCGGTATTTTAGGTATTGCCACTTCTTTCTATATTTTGCGTAATGTGACCGACACGCCTGAATGTGTAGGGTTACCATCCGTAGAAGAATATATGGGTGTGCAACAATTAGTCGTAAAAGAAGAAAAAGAAGGAGAAAGCTATCTGGTACTCTTACGCAAATACGTACTTACCAATAAATATATTTGGATTTTATCCATCGCTTTCTTGTGCGTATATTTTGTGCGTTATGTAACGCTTTCTTGGGCGGCGATCTTCTTAGATTCGCGCGAACTGTCTAAAGCCAGCATTCCGCTTATTTTTACATTGAACCCCTTAGTAGGTGCTTTGGGCGGTATTACAGCCGGTATTTTAACGGATAAAGTCTTCCATGGTCGTTGCACGCCGTCCAACTTGATTTACTTCGTGTTGTTGGCTGTTTCCGCCTATTGTTTCTATTTGTTCGCAGGCCCCAGCCACGTGGCGCTTACGTGCTTCTTTATTGCCGCGTTGGGTTTCTTTGTGGACGGTCCGCAAAACTTACTCAATGTGCAAGTATCATTACTTACCACGAAAGAATCCGTTGCCGCAGCTTGTGGTTTTTGCGGACTCTTTGCTTACATCGGCGGTTTCTTGGCCGGTAGTGGTGCTTCGTTCATTAAAAACCATTGGGGTTGGGCAGGTGTATTTAATTCGTGCATTATTGCCTGCGTAATCGGTGTAATCTTGGTGTTAACTGTTTGGAAGAAGGAAAACCAAGATACCCCGCTCCCCACAAAATAAATTCTGATATAAAACAAGCCCCGGGCATTAAAAGCCCGGGGCTTTGTGTTTATAGACGTTTGCTTCCAAATTCGCTACAATATAATATCACACAAAAGGTGGAATTTTCCGTCGGATGTGTTATTTAAACTTACAAGGAGTCTTATGAAAAAATTACTACTCGTTGCGGCTTGTTTACTGGCAGCAGGGTTTTCTTATGCCCAAGACGGTAAACTTGGCTGGCAAGTGGAACTAAAAAAACTCGCGTTTGATTTCACTAGCACTGAAGTAAAAAACGCCAAAGATTATCAGGGATTTTCTGATGCCCGTTTAACGTCGGACTCGCAAACTTCCGTACGCGGCAGTTGGGATTCAATTGCCGATTATCACGCCGAACATTATTTGTGGACCAACCAATTACTGATGGATTATGGCCGCACAAAAATCCGCCCGGTGGAAGGCGAACGTTTAACAAACGAAAACGCTGATAATATCCAATTTATTACCGGCTACACACAACGCGTGTGGAAGGTAGAAGATTTTTTAGGCGGTTTTGAAGCCGGTCCGTTTGCTACCGTTGGCTACGATACCGAATTTACAAAACCCAAAGATGCCCCCCGCCGCCGCATTTTGCGCGGAATGGCCGGTGTAAAACTCTTTGAAGGAAAATACTTAAAAAGTTTGTATGCCGCGTTAGTTGGCGAGCGCGATTTTACGTATGAGCCGTATGCCAGCAAATTAGCCTGGGAAGCCGGGGTAAAGTTGGAAGCACCGCTACGCGAAGGGGTTATTTTTAAATTTAATGCCCTTTTCCGCGATTATTTAGATTCTACCCATCATCATCCCACAGATTTGGATTGGGAAGCCGGTGCAGACGCCCGTTTGGACGTAGAAGTCTATAAAAACTTATTTGTAGCCCCCTTCATCAGCTACTATACGGCTCAAGCCAAGTATTTTGGGGCTCGCGGCGAAAACGTGTATGTAGGGGTTTCGCTATCGTTTAGCCACATATTCCACGAAGCTAAATAATGGGTAGAATATAAAATAAACATCCCCCGGCAAAACCGGGGGATGTTTATTTTTGAATAACTTTTAGAGTTATTTGTTGACGCTGGCCATATGGGCGATCAAATCGAGTACTTTGTTGGAGTAACCGATTTCGTTATCGTACCAAGAGACCACTTTCACGAACGTATCCGTCAAGTATACGCCGGCATTGGCATCAAAGATAGAGGTGCGTTTGTCGCCCAAGAAATCGGAGGACACAACAGCATCTTCGGTGTAACCCAAAATACCTTTGAGTTCGCCTTCAGCGGCTTTTTTCATAGCAGCGCAAATGGCTTCTTTGGTGGCCGGTTTAGCCAAGTTGACGGTCAAATCTACTACGGACACGTCCAAGGTCGGTACGCGCATAGAGATACCGGTAAGTTTACCGTTAAGTTCCGGAATTACTTTGCCTACCGCTTTGGCAGCACCCGTGGAAGACGGGATGATGTTGCCGGAAGCAGCACGGCCGCCGCGCCAATCTTTCATAGACGGACCGTCTACGGTTTTTTGGGTAGCGGTGGTGGAGTGAACGGTGGTCATTAAACCATTTACGATACCAAAGTTATCGTTGAGTACTTTGGCGATAGGAGCCAAGCAGTTGGTGGTGCAGGACGCGTTAGATACAAATTGCGTACCTTTTACATAGGTTTTTTCGTTTACACCGACTACGAACATCGGGGTGGTATCTTTAGACGGGGCAGACATTACTACATATTTGGCACCCGCTTTAATATGAGCTTGCGCTTTTTCTTGCGTCAAGAATAAACCGGTAGATTCTACTACATATTCGGCGCCTACTTTATCCCAAGCCAAGTTGGCCGGATCTTTTTCAGCAGTTACGCGGATTTTTTTGCCGTTTACAATGAGTTGGCTTTTTTCAACATCGGCTTCTACCGTGCCATTGAATTGGCCATGCATCGTATCGTATTTGAGCATGTAAGCCAAATAATCAACCGGGCACAAATCGTTAATGCCGACGATTTCAATATCGTTGCGTTCTTGCGCCGCGCGGAATACAAAGCGACCGATGCGGCCAAAACCGTTAATACCTACTTTAATAGTCATAGTTTTGTACGTCCTCCATGGATTTTTTACTTCCCTTATATTTTACCACTTTTTGCGCTCCCCCGCCAACAATTCTCATTTAGGGGCTTAAAAAAGGTATAATAATTTTTTAGGTTAGGAGGATAAATATGGGAATTGAACGCTCGGCCGAGGAAAAGGCCCAAATTAAGGACATTTTAAAATTAGCGCAAGATAACAATATCCAAATTATTAAGTTATGGTTTGTAGATATTTTAGGAAACTTAAAATCACTCTCGCTTTCCCACCGCGAATTTGAATATGCGCTGCACGAAGGTATGGGGTTTGACGGGTCCTCGGTAGAAGGGTTTGCCCGGTTGTACGAGTCGGACCTGGTAGCCTTGCCGGATTTAAGCACCTTCCAAATCTTCCCGCCGGATTTAACCGGCGCCCCTATTGCCCGCTTTTTCTGCGATATTAAAACCACTACCGGGGAACAATTTGAAGGCGATCCGCGCTATATTCTAAAGAAAAATTTGGCGGCTATGAAAAAAGCCGGCTTTGACCAATTTATGGTGGGCCCGGAACTGGAATATTTTTACTTCAAAGATGATAAACACACCGAACTATTAGATTCCGCCGGGTACTTTGATACGATTCCGCTGGATATGTCCTACGCGGTGCGCCGCGAAACCATGCAAATGTTGGAAAAATTAAATATCCGGGTAGAATATTCTCACCACGAAGTTTCCCCCTCCCAACACGAAATTGATTTACGCTACACCGAAGCATTAAAAATGGCCGACCAGGTAATTACCTATAAAACAGTAGTCAAGCAAATTGCGGCAAAACACGGCATTTATGCCACTTTTATGCCCAAACCTATTTCCGGTATTAACGGTAGCGGTATGCACGTACACCAATCGCTTTTTAGCCAAGGCAAGAATATGTTCTTTAATGAAAATGACGAATACTTCTTGTCCGACACGGCTAAACATTATATCGCCGGGATTTTAACCCACGTGCGCGAATTATGCGCGGTAACCAACCAATGGGTAAACTCCTATAAACGGTTGGTGCCTGGGTACGAAGCGCCCGCTTATATTGCGTGGGGCCGCAAGAACCGCAGTACGCTGGTGCGTTTGCCGCAAGCCAAAGCCGGAAAAGCCAATGCTACCCGCATTGAATGCCGATTCCCGGATCCGGCCTGCAACCCGTATTTAACGTTTGCCGTGATGTTAGGGGCCGGGTTAGACGGCATTAAAAAGAAACTTCCGCTTATGCCGATTACCGAAGAAAACATTTTCAAAATGACACCCGAAGAACGCAAGGAGCTCGGTATTGAAACACTCCCGGCGTACTTGTACGAAGCCACTAATTTAACACGCAATTCTAAATTGGTGCGCCACATTTTGGGCGACCATACGTTTGAGAAATTTATCGCCAATAAAGATATTGAGTGGGAACGGTATCGCACGCACGTGTCGGACTATGAAATTTCCCGTTATTTGTCCGTTTTGTAAATGAGGGCGGCCTGCTAACATGGCAGGCCGTTTCGTTATGAGTATTTTATTTGATAAATCAAAAAAACCTTCTCTTCCGGCCCTTACGAGCGCGGTTGATTACGCGCATTTTGTGGCCCGCGGAGTAACGCTTCCCGCTCACGCGGTTTTCTGCCCGATTTTGCCGCTTACTAAATATGTTACGTCGCACAATAAATGGAAAAAAATATATTGTTTGGCGGATATTTATGTGTTGGAAAAACAAAATCTCTGCTATATTACCAACTATGGCATGGGAGCCCCGGCGTTAGCTCTTATAACGGAATTAGCCCTTGTTTTGGGGGTAAAGAAAGCAATTTATTTGGGGTTGGCCGGTTCCTTGCAAGAAGAAGTACAACCCACCGATATTGTGTTGTGTAATGAAGCATTATGTGATGATGGAACTTCTCCCTGTTACACTGCCAAAGAAACCAGCAAACCCACAATTAGTTTGCATAAAAACTGGATACACCACTTAAAAACTCAAAAAATTGATTTTCACGTGGGCCGAAATTGGACGACGGATGCTATTTTGCGCGAAACGAAGGCTGAAATTTGTCACTACCAGCGACAAGCCATTCTAACGGTAGAGATGGAAACTGCCGCATTTTATGCCGTTTGCCACAAGCGCAAAGCGCAGACCGCAGCGGCTTTTGTCATTAGCGATATGTTGGTGAATAATAAATGGCAACGCAGTTTTGATAAACGCATTTTCCGTCAATTAGAAACGCTTTTTGAAACCGCTAAAAAAAGTTTTTAACGGCGAGGATGCGCTTGCTCGCCAGGCAACGGTACTATATAATGACCGGCATCTCTTACACCGGACGTCACTAAAAATTGTCCTAAAGTGTTTCTACCTGTGGTTCCGTCCAACAGCATCCATTGCAACATCGTACCGGCTTTTTGATTACTCATCCGACTTATATCTTTTTCTAACGCTTGCTGAAAAACACTTAAAATTTGTTGTTTAGTAGCATTACTTCTGGCACCATTTTGAAGTGATTTTATTAATTCCCTCCCGGAACGGGTTAACACTTTTTCCACTTCAACTTCCGTCCACCGGGTAGGAAGGCCTGTGTTAGGATATACTTTCTTGAATAAAGTTTCCAGGGCACTTATTTCCCCGGTATTATAATATTTTCTTAACTGTCTAACTAAAACACCGGACGAGCCGGACGGAAACAGCTGTTCTATCTCTCTGGGAGAAAATCTAGTAAAAATATATTCTAATCCACTTTTCCGTTGTTTTTGTGTCGCTAAAACCCAGGTTTGGGTAATATCTTTACTCAAAATTTCTGTCAGGGTTTCTTTGACTTTTACTTTATAACTCATATTTATCAATGCCCGCGCACCGTTTTGGGAAACTAATTCCTCCACGTGAATATGTAAGGCACCGGATGTTAATTCGTGCTTACCAAAACGAATCCATTTGTTTTGTCCCAACATGATGCGTCCGTTTTGATATGTTTTTCCTCTTATAGCCTGTCCAATGTTATTTTTCAAGGAATTTAATCCTGCCAACTGGGAGTGTTCAATTTCAGTAATCCATTGTCCGCCACGCACCACTAAACGGTAATTACCGTTTGGTTTTAAATTCATCCAACGAGTAACTTGTGCTTTTAAGGTACGCAGTTCCGTCGCGCCGATGTAAGTTCTTCCTAAACGACTATTTAAAAACCGAATTGTTTCCGGGTCAGCTTCGTTAATGAGCACTCTTTTAAAAAATGTTTTAAATTCCTGTTTTTCCAATTCCCCAAAACTGGAATGTTCCACAGCGCTAATGATATATTTTTTGGCCAAATTGGTGGAGATAACCTCTCTGCCTAGTGATCTGCTGGCAAGGGTGATTGCCCACGTGTGGATTTTTGTAACAGATTGGCTGAGGACGTTGTGAAAACCAATACGTATCCACCGATTGGCCAGAGTCGTACGAACGACCATACTACGCGGCAACATACTAATAAAAGATCGAGTTAACCGCGAAGCAGCGACAATTTTTACGCCCTTCCAAGCAACAGAAATAATTTTATTGCACGTTACCCATTCTAACCCTACTTGACTCATAGTGGATAAGAGAGATAATACCTTCTTATCCCAAGGGGCAGCACTTTGAATTTCGTTATCCAGTTTTGTCTGTAATTGATCCCATTGCTTGTAGCGTGACTCTGATAAGTGGCTGTAATACATGTTGGCGATACTTAACCCATCCACGGCAAACTGCATATAATAGGGGCCTTGCCCCATGGCTTCATAACGGATAAAATCATACACTTTTGTATCTTGTTTTTGGTTGATATACGTTCCCATCAATATCTCTATAGCCACGTAGCACACGCGGTGTTGCTGGCCGATAAGATCGGTTGTAAATTCTTCTTGTTCATTACGACCAGGTGACGGAAAACGAAGCGGTAAGAAAGTTGTAATTAAGCCTTTCCAAAAATTGTCTCCATCCTTGCCCCGAAAGAAATTAGTAGAATCAAGGTAATTGCGGGCAGCTACAGCCTCATTTCTAACGGGATGCAAGCCAAAATTACTCTGTTGTCCACGTACGGAAGAACGGTCTTCAGCCAGATGTTTGGCATAAGTGTCCAACAGTGCATGTAAACTTCTAATGATTGATTCTTTTTCTTTGGCAGTAAAACTACTCAAAGAAGGATCTTCTCCAAATACTTGCACCAAATTCAATAGATAATCCGGACTTTTAGCAAGGGAAATCGAAGATACACCCATTTGCAACGAAACCACCAAGCTGCTACGGAAATCTATGAACTGAGGATTTTGCACAAAAAAACCGGCCAAAACGGGCCAAAAGTTGTTTTCCCTCCGAAGGTTATACTGTATCCGTGTAGATAAGTGTAAAATTTGTTCTTCGGTAAATTTGCCGGTACGGATAAATTCACAAAATATAGCTAAAAGAGCATATTCATTCTTTTCTTCATTGAGTGAAAATAACTGGGCAGGATTAAAATCATCCCTATCTATTATTTCTGTTACGAGATCAGCTTTGACGGCTGGATCCCAAGTTGTTGATAAATCGCCCTGAACTTTCCCAGTTACGGCTTGAGTTAAAGAAGAATCCGGAGAGAGAGAAATACTCATGTTTTCGGCAAAAACAGGCAACGCTTGCGATAGCCCTAAGCTCACTATCACCAATAGAGAAATACCTTTTTGTAGCAAGGGTTGATGTTTCGTCATATTGAATCAGTTGTTGCTTCTAATAATAGTCTAAAATTTTACGATAAAATATCCTGAGCAAAAGGACCTAATTCTGCCTAGGCCTCTAGGGTACTATTTAGTAGTACCCACCAAAAGTAAAGTTCAAAACAAGTTGCATTTTTTTTGTTATAATATATAAGTCACTTGTAGTGAAAATCCGATTTTGGAGGGGTGGCTGAGAGGCCGAAAGCGGCGGTTTGCTAAACCGTTATACGGGTTAATTCCCGTATCGAGGGTTCGAATCCCTCCCCCTCCGTATGAATAAAAAAACACCCAAACGGGTGTTTTTTTTGTCTGTAAAGGTAAAGTCCCATCAACTGCTTACGGGGCAGCTGTATTTCAAATTCACAAGGCTAATTGATATGTTATAATTTGTACATGCATAAAAAACTAAAAATTTTATTAAGTATTATTTTTCTTTTCCTTGGGGAAACACTTCAGGCAGAACCACAAACCATTGCCATTATTGGAGCCATGGATGTAGAAGTAGCCGAAATTGCCGCCCGGTTGCAACATCCCAAAACATATTCCGATAACCATTTTAATGTCACGACCGGCGTTATTGGGCCATACAAGATAGTATTGGCAAAAAGCGGAGTCGGTAAAGTAAATGCGGCCATAATGACCCAATTTTTAATTGATCATTTTCATCCGCATTATCTTATTAATGTCGGTATTGCCGGAAGTTTAGATAGAAATATTAAAGTGGGGCATATGTTGCTCATTAATAAAGCCGTCCAGCATGATTTTGACTTAACCGCCTTTGGCTATGCAAAAGGATATATACCAACAAATGGAAATGCCAAACAACCTACTTTTTATGAACCGACTCCCGCGGATCTTCTTGAATTTTATACCCGCCGGCTCAGCGAGTTACTTCCGCATCTTCGTGTGCAAACCGGTACCATTGTCAGTGGTGACGTGTTTGTACATAAAAAATCAGATAAACGCTATCTGCGCCGTACCTTTAAGGCAGTTGCCGTTGATATGGAGAGTGCCGCTATCGCACAAACGGCTCAAGCAAACGGAGTACCATTGGTTATTTTGCGCACTATTTCCGACAAAGAAAATGATTCCGCTGCTACGTATATACGTAATGAAAAAGATATTGCACAGCAAGCGGCCGATGCTCTTGCAACCATTTTAGAAAATTAAGCGGAAGGTTTAGCGTTGGGGAAAAAACTGATTCAGTAGTCCCCTACAGCCAACTAATACATCTTGCCAAGTGGCTTCAAAATCGCCGGTGTACCATGGGTCGGCCACTTCTTTATCTTGCCCGGCAAATTCCATGAGTAGATGCACTTTGGACGCATTTGTAGAATCAATCATCCGCAATATATTGCGGCGGTTTGCCTCGTCCATTCCAATTAACAAATCGTAATAATCTCCGTCGGTGATGGTTAGCTGGCGGGCCACTTTACCCGCGCAGGAAATGCCATGTTCGGCTAGTTTTTGGCGGGCCGGCGGATAAACCGGGTTACCGATTTCTTCGGTGCTGGTTGCGGCAGAGGCCACTTCAAATTGTTTGCTAAGGCCTGCTTGCCCGGCAAGGTGTTTAAATACAAATTCTGCCATGGGGCTTCGGCAGATATTGCCGTGGCAGACAAACAAAATCCGATAAGGCATATTAAAAACTCTTTTTTAGACCGTCTTTTAACGGAGTGAATTGCTGCCCGGTTAAAGAGCGCCATTTCTCGCTGGAGCAAATCCAATGGCCGGGAATGACGGCCTCGGTTACTTTATCGTAATTAAGGGCCGGTTGGGTTCCCGTCAATTTAGCACAACCTTCGTAGATCCACGCCGCCACGCGCATCATCCATACGGGCGCACTGGGCATAAACGGTTTACGGCAATGCATGGCACTCGCCATTTCAGTAATAAAATAATCCCAGCTATATACTTCCGGCTCGCATACGAAATAGGTTTCCTTATCCGTATCCGTTCGGGAAAATGCTTGCCATAGGGCTTCCACTAAATCGTCAACGTGAACAAAACTGAAATATCCGTTGCCGGATGTATTCACCATTAGCCCGCGTTTTACCCACAACGCAATTTTAGATACACCCGAATCGTTACGGCCGTACACAATCGGCGGGCGGATAATCGTCCATTTTACACCGGGACGAAGCGTTCTGACGGCTTCTTCCCCCCCTAATTTGGTGATACCATAATCGGATACAGGAGCGGGTGTCATATCTTCCGTACGAGGATGGTTTTTATCCGGCGCGTAACCGCTGGCCGCCAAACTGGATACGTGAACAAAAGTTTTAATGCTAGGAGATTGATTAACAGCCTGTACAACGTGTTTAGTAGTAGTTACGTTGGCTTTTTCAAAATCTTGACGGTTAAAGCCAAAAATAGCGGCCGCTAGGTGAAATACACCCACACACCCTTCCATGGCTTTTTGAAGCGAAGATATGTCGTTATAATCCGCTTGCACTAGCGAAACGGAAGGATTGGCCGGTTGTGTTTTGGGAGCGCGGCGCGTAAGTACGCGCACTTGGTACCCCTCTTTTAGTAATTTATCCGTCAGCGCACGGCCAATAAAGCCGTTACCGCCGGTAATTAAAACGGTGTCTTTCATTCTTCCTCTTCCACTTGTATATCTAATGCTTCAATCATTTGGTCCGTCTGTTCGGACACTTTCTTTTTGATTTCTTGTTTTACTTTATTTTTATCCATTTCTTGGTTGATAAAATTCTCTTCCCGGCGGGCATTGCGGCGGACGAAATCAAAATTAAACGTCACTTTTTTAATACCGTGCTCCACCTCATCTACCGTCGGTATTTTGCCGGCTTGTATTTTTTCTATTGGGGTTACGTTATCTTTTTGCGGGAAAAACCACAATAAACTATAAATAACGCCCACCAAAAAAGCCAAAGTGATTAATTTGTTAAGCCATTCCACTTTATAGAGGTTTAAGATGTTGGAAATAAGCGACAAAACAATCAACACACACGTCCATAAAAAGATACGAATCCCGATGAAGGACCACGCCTGCGACGTGTAATCCGGATAACAAACCATTACCATAAAACAACATAATAACAACAATCCAAAACGCTGCCATCCATTCATATTTATTTCTCCTGTTTAAATTCTACTGTCACCGTCAGTTCATCTTTTTCGTAATACATCGGTAACGGAGCAAACGGGCCGGCATTAATAACTGCCGACGACGCTGAAAAATCAAAGGTGTCATCACCCGATTTGCGTTCTACTTCCAAATCTTTAATTTTCCCATCGCGAGCAATGGCAAACGTCACTAGCGCCGAAAGGGTACTGCCGGCCGGACGGCGTTTTTCCCACTCAATCCATAAGGCATTGCGCACTTGCGTAATGTACCACGGGTATGGGAAATCAGCAAAATCGGTTTGGATATTTCCCCCGCCAAAACCATTTTCGGCCGCATCGGCTTCTGCTTTTTTGGCAGCTTCTTGCTCGGCCTTGGCTTCATCTTCTAAAATGCTGGGGGCAGCCAAAGGTACTTCCTTTTTTTTGGGTTTTGGTTTGGCGGCAATTTCGGTTTTAGCCGCATAAGCTTTTTTTGCCGGTGCTTTTTCGGCTGGTTTGGCAGCCGGGGCTTTTTCTTCGGCGGGCTGCGGCGTTTGAACAGCGGGCTTTTGAGGGGCCTCTTGCCCGGTGGTAGCAATTACCTTACCGCTACCAATAAAATCTATCGTGTACGTAGCTGACGATTTTTTGGCAGCCGGGGCCAGCAGCAATAATAAGAATAAAGCTGCTAACATATGTAATCCGCCGGATAATGCCAAATATCTATTCATTATTCTTTAGAAAGCACACCAATCCCTAATTTAGCGGCACCGAGTTTCTTGGCGATGTCAAACACATCTACCACCCGCTGCACCGGCACATCTTTATCGGCTTGTACCAAAATAGTCTTTTTATTGGCTTTCCCCATGTGAAGCACCAATTCTTTTTCTAAATTCGCTAGCGTAAATGTTTTATTTTGAATAAGCACACTACCGTTTTTTTGTACTTCAATACGGATAACGTCATCTTCCGCTTGCGTATTGATAGCGTTGGATTTAGGCAAATCTACCGTCAGTTGCATTTGCACCAGAAGCGGGCTCATTACCATAAAAATAATCAGCAAAATCAACGTGATGTCGATAAACGGCACCATGTTGATTTCTGCCATGACCGTCCGATTGCGGCGAATGCTCATAAATCTGCACCATCCGAAGATTGCTGGGCCGCATAAATAAACTTATGGGCGACGGCTTCTAATTCTTTTGCAAAATAATTGGTTTTAGATAAAAAGTAGTTGTATGCAATAACTGCCGGAATGGCCACAAATAACCCAGCTGCGGTATTGACCAATGCCTCGGCGATACCGGCGGCCACTACGGAAGCCCCTCCGGCAGCAGCTGTATTAGCCGCTAAATCTTTAAAGGCGTGCATAACCCCAATGACCGTACCAAATAAACCGATAAACGGAGTAATGCTGCCCAAGGTACCCAGTACCGTCAAACGGCGTTGGAGTTTGGTGATTTCCCAATCAATAATGGTATCCGTCATTTTTTCTTGTTGGGCTAACGGCAGATCCCGTCCGGCAATTATTTGTAAGATTAGCGGCGCAGCCGGAGTATTCTTTACCACATCTTTTCGGCACGCGTCAGCGGCTTTTTTATAATTTTCGGAACGTAGCGGATGGAGACAATAGGAAATTAATTTGCGGGAAAGTCTAACCGACGAACGCAAGCGAAAAAACCGCTCTAAAATAACGGAAATAGAATATACGGACAGCAGTATCAGTAAAATTAATACCGGTCCGCCGGCTGAAATAAGTTCTTTGAAGTTTTCCATATGATATATTTCTCCTTAGGGTTAAATTTTACCCATACAAATTATAAAAATCTGAATCACAATATTGGCCATAAGTCCGGCCGCCACATCATCAAACACCACGCCAAAAGCATTTTCCATACGGTCAAACGTCTTAACAAGCCACGGTTTTAACGTATCAAACGTACGGAACAATACAAATGCCGCCACCAAATACGGCCAAGTGCGCGGTAAAAAAGCCATGGCGGTTATGTAACCGGCAATTTCGTCAATAACGATTTTGGGGTTATCGTGCCCGGTAAAATTAGCAAACTTCACCTGTTTGCACACCACTACCGAGACCACCCAAAAAATCAACATGCATACCGCATACAACATGGCATCTTTCGGCATCACTAGCACAAGCGGGATACCCCACAAAGTGCCCAAAAAACCTGCGCCGGTATTTTTTTTAAAAGGGATAATAAGTGCCGGCAAATAACTAATAAATAACCCTGTTGCCAATGCACGCCACACTATTTGCATTCGGGCAAACTCCATGATTTGCGAAGTAAATCCCAATTATTACGCAAATAAGAGATAGCACTTATCCACGTGATAATAGCCGCAATGGCCGTAATGGTATATGGGATTTTGTGCAATGTAATAAACAAGAAAATGCACACTTGTCTTGCTACACCACCCAATAAAAAGGATAAGTGATATACATCTAATACAAAGAAAATAGTGCCAATAGCGGACAGTTGAATTACGGTTTTGAACTTTCCCCACCGTTCAGCCGCCATTACTTTACCTTCTAAAGCGGCAATAACACGCAACGTGGAAATCATCAGTTCACGCAGTAAAATAAAAAATACAGCCCAAATCGGTACATCTAATTCTTTAATACCTACGAACGCAAAAAATGCCGCCGCCACGAGAATTTTATCTACAAAAGGATCCACAATCGCGCCAAAAGGCGTAATGGTGTTTGTTTCACGGGCGATTTTTCCATCCACCCAATCCGTACTGGCCGCTACAATAAAAATAAGCGTAGCGATAAAACGAGCCCACGGATTTGGCCACAAGATAAATAAAAACATGACGATAGACATGGCCGCGCGGGTCAGCGTGATTTTATTGGCAAGCGTCATCATTTAAAAAATCCTCCAAAGGTAGATTCGGCAAGCGTCGTATTTTTTTGCGTGTTGGTTAAATCGGCTTGCGTGGTCATCAGGTCCGACTCTATTTTAATACTCGTCGGGAAATAATCGTGCGCGGAAAGCGTGAGCGATAACGTGTAAGGTTCCCCTTCTTTTGGCGTAAGTACTAACAAATTGCGTTGCGGCAACTTTACATCGTGACGGGCCAACAGAGCCGTATAATTCCCAAAATCAAACAACGCCTGATTGGGTTGACCTTTTTGCCATTCTTCCCAGGATAAGGTGGTAACCGGTTGGGCACTTTCGTCCAAAATGATAATTTGGCGTTTATCCGTAACGGCAGATTGTTCCACAGCACCGTCGGTATTAGTGGTGTCTAGGCGCAAAAGCGGCGTTTTTTTATCGTAATACAACGTGCCTTGCGAACGGCTAATTTGCACGCCGTCGTAAGAAGTTGTTTGAACAAAATCAGTGCGCAAAGTAGATAATTGTTGGTCCCATTTTTTTAATTGGTTAACTACTTCACCCGGATATAAAGTTTTATTGGAGGCAACAGATTCCGTTTTTACCACAGCAGGCGTTTCAGTACTTGATTCCGGCACTTGCACTGTTTCTTCTACCGCAGGCAAGGTAACGTCCGCTTGGGCAGCGGGTTCCTCTTTTTTAGTGCAAGCCGTTACAAAACTTGCCACCACGATAATAACTAATAAATTATTTATAAACGCTTTCATATTCAGGGGCTTCATATCCTTTTTCATACGGCGGATTTTCTAATTCTTCAATACCTTGATCAATCAAATCGTAATGAATTTCCCAGCGGTTAGATCCTTCCGGCTTGGAAATATAACCGCGCATTTCCAGCACGCTGAGCATATTGGTAGCCCGCGCAGAAGAGCCAAAATGCGCTTTTAACAAATCTTGTGACACGCGGCGACGTTCCTTGATAAGCCGCAACGCTTGCAGTTGTTCTTCGGGTTTAGTACCAAGCCCGTCTTGCGGGCGACCGCCGTTAGCCGGTTGTTCAGCCACGACTTGCACCGGGTAATCCGGCCCACCTTGTGCGCGTAAGAAATCGGCCACCGCTTTAATTTCATCCGGCGATACATACGCACCTTGGATACGCAAAGGCGTTTGGGTGGAGGAATCTAAAAGCAACATATCGCCGCGGCCGAGTAAATCTTCCGCTCCGACACTATCCAAAATTACTTTAGAGTCAATACCGGAGGCCACCTGCAGCGCAATACGAGAAGGCATATTCGCCTTGATAATACCCGTTACTACTTTTACGGACGGACGCTGCGTGCATAAAATAAGGTGAATCCCCATCGCACGGCCCATTTGCGCCAAGCGTTGGATAGAATCTTCAATAGATGCTTTGGTTTGGAGCATTAAGTCGGCCATTTCGTCAATAATCACGAAGATATAGAACATTTTTTCTTCGTTATTTTCTTTGGCCCATTTGTTGTATCCTTCAATGTTTTTTACTTTGGCCAGTTGACACAAATCCAAGCGTTTTTCCATTACTTTAACTAACATCTGCAAGGATTTAGCCGCGTCCGAAGCTTTAGTGATAATATCGGCATCATCACATGAAGTTTTGGGATCGTACAAATAAGGAATACCTTCGTAAAGCGTTAATTCTACGCGTTTGGGGTCAATGAGTAAAAACTTTACTTCGTCCGGGCGGTGCTTGAACAAAATGGACATAATAATTGTATGTACACAAATAGATTTACCGCTGTTGGTTGCCCCGGCAATGGCCACGGTGCCGGCCGGATCTCCGTTGGCATGGCGGCCCAGCGCAATCGGTAAAATGGCTTTGGAACCGGCATAGACGGGAGATTGCAAAATTTCCTTCATGGTAACCGTTACCGAACGGTCATTGGGAATTTCAAACCCCATGGTGCTTTTACCCGGAATAGGCGCTTGCACACGAATAGAACGTGCTTGCATGCTGGCTTGGATATCCTGCGTGAGCGCGGTAATGGAGGACATTTTTACCCCGGCATCGGGTTGAATTTCGTAACGGGTTACTACCGGCCCCGGCGAAACGCCTGTCACGTGGGCACCAATTTCAAAACTTTTTAATGTATCTTCCAAGCGTTTAGTAGCTTTGGCAATTTCTTCGTCCGTCGGTCCGACAAGGCCGTCTCCAACCGGGTCGTTGAGTAAATCCAAAGACGGAAGTTGGAATGTTTTGGGATCAAATTTTTTCACTTCGCCGTTTTCATCCGTCGGATTGGGAACATTATTTTCTTTGTCCGGATCCGTTGGTGGTTTTTGGGTAGTCGCTTCCCGGCGAGGAAGTTTAATCGGTTCGGCTACCGGCCGGCGAATCTCCGGCCCGGAGCGACGAATTTCCGGTGCTTCGTGGATTTCTTCGGCCACGATGGAAAGTTCCGCGGCTTCTTCGGCAGCGGTTTTTTGTTTCAGTTCGGCCTTGCCTTCGGCTACTTTTTGTTTCAGTTCGGCCCGGGCATTCATCCACCCATCAAAATCGTTACGGATAAAATCTATCGTTCCGCGCAATACAACGGACCACGGGATTGCAAATAGTACATGTAACCCCAGCAAAATAAATGCCAATGAAAAGAGCGTTGCCCCGACGGAGCCAACAACTCCTTGGAAAGCATAATATACTTTTTCCCCTACTGCGCCGCCGGAAATGAGCGATTTATCAAAAATAAGTTTTAACTGCGTGAGCAAACTGGAAAACGCCGACAAGGTAACAATCGTACCAATTAAGAAGAATAAAAAGGAAGCACTTTTTTTACGAAGCGTTTGCACAAACCAATACGCAAAGAACAGCGGCAACAACCCCGCACTTTGGCCTAACGCTTGGTGCAAGTATTCGGCGGCCGTCTGTCCGGCCGTACCACTTTTAACTCCAAACCACAACACGGCACACATCCATACACATACCGCGGCACCAAAAATGGCAAATGCCGGGCGCACCCATGCGGCAGAGGAAGTTTTTTTTGTTTTTTTGCGTGATTTTTTTGCAGCGTAATAGTACTTTGGCATATATAATTATTGTACCTTTTTTTAGGCGAGTTTAGGGAAGTTTTTTAGAGATAAGAACATAAAAAACATCCCCCCTTTTTACGGGAGGATGTTCTGTAGAAGGAATTACTTGTCTAACGAGACAATTTCATAGTTTGCATTGATGCGCTGTTCTAGCAAGCGCGTTGCCTTCTTTTGTCTGAAAGCACTTGATTTTTGAGGGAATAAATCATATACAGAGTCAGAAATTTTTATAGCAGCGTTACGAGTCAACACTTCACTTTGCCATACTTCGTCATTAAGTAGATTCACTTCTCCGATTTCGTTAGAAAAGCTTAAGTATTGAGCTGGCCCCACCACTTCGTTATTTATTGCCCCTACTAACTCGCCTATAGCCATTTGATGGGCAATAAAACTTTCCGAGCCTACAATTCCAATATCCACCCGATTACCTTGCTTATCCGGTATATCGGAAAGAACTGTGATAAAGAACGTTCTTTTTTTCGGATTAAGGATACGTCTAACCCAGGATTCAAATAGCGGAGAGAAACTATTACCAACTATACTAGGTGGAGCAACGGAAAATACATCGCTATTGTTCATCATGTTTTTCAATGCTCCGCTTACAAACCCAGGCTCTAGCAATAATAAGGTTCCGCTTTCTTCTTTTGTCCAATCAGGCATGGCATTAATTTGAGCGCGAGATAACACCACCACCGTCTTTGGCGTTTGTATATCCTTATCATATTGCTCAAAATCCTTCTTTAAGGAAACACAATCCTCAGGTTCTTCTTTCGGTAGCTTTTGGCAAAACTGTCTGGTTTCTTTCAACTCTTCTTGCACTTTTTTCAATGCTTGCTGCGATTCCGGACTTTTATCTTGTTTGTAGCGTGCAATACGCTCACCATATTCTTTTTCATAATCTTCCCAATAGCAAAAACATTCCGCGGGCTCGTAATAACGTGTGTAACCAAGTTGTTTTTCATCCTGCCCGGTTTGAACTACATGAAACAGTTGATTGGAAAACCACATGCGGTTCGGACTAATAGCATTTGCAAAAGAATCCGGCAATTGGATTTTTTCCATAATGTCAGATGTTTGGTTTCTAAAGCCACGATGCTTATATTCATGCACAAGAGGTGTTCCATCAAATAAAGGCGCCATTTGTTTATAAATTTTCTTCACGCCTTTTGGCGAAATGTCTTGCGTAAAATATACTTTGGCAGATTTATCTTCCATTAAATCTTCCCAAAGAAAATCCACAAAATGAAAGGGCGAAGATAGAACGGTAATTGGCCCATCTCTTTTTATAGGAGGCTTGGTGCCTCGATATTTTATACTATCAACAGATCGAAAATGGGTATCATCTCCGGTAATGTAGTCAACATATAACTCATTAGGTTTAGTTTCCGTACCCCAATAGAGTTGGGCCCTTATGGGAAGCACAACAAAAAGGGCCGTAATAGTCAGCGAAAAAGAAAGCCATATTCCTCTATTTCTCTTTGAATTCATGGACGCCTCCTGTGCTAGAATTACTAACCACTATCTAGTAGTATAGGTGCAAAAAAGGAAAAATCAATCCCACCCTTAAAACATACAAAAAACACCCCCGAGCAAAATACCCGGGGGTGCTTTTTGATAATAAAGCAAACTTACATATCTTCTTTCAACGCAACCGGGGCGGCAGCTACGGCTTCAGCCGGTTTTTGGCCCCACGTTACATTGTAGTTAATTCCGTCGGCTTCCAGTGTGATTTTACCTTGGTCTTGCAAAGCGCCAAGTGCCAAATACAGCACTGAGCTGGACAAACGGAACATTACCTTTAATTGCCACGAAGAAGCGGTGTGGTTCTTCGTTAAATAGTCACTAATACGCGTAACAGCGGTTTGTATATTTTCTTGTAATGGAGTCATAATTAAATCCTTTCAATGGCAAACAGCGCATCGCCTTTTTTAACGGGCTTGCCGTTTTCCACGAGTACTTTTTTAATCACACACGTAAAATCAGCACGCATTTCGTTAAATACTTTCATGGCTTCAATCAAACAAATTACGTCGCCCTTTTTAACGGTGGCCCCTTCTTTTACAAAAGGCGGAGCACTGGGCGTAGAGCCGCGGAAGAAAATACCCATAAGCGGTGCATTTAAAACTTCTTTATATTGTTCCTGCGGGGCGGCAGTTGCTGTGGCTCCGGTCGTTACGGCCGCACCGCCTACAGCTACCGGCACGGGTACTACCGCCGGGCGAGCCTTTACTAAACGCAAATAAACGCCTTTTTGGTCGTACTCAATGCTTTCTAAATTATTGTCCTGCATGAAGCCATAAAGTTGCTTGACTTCTTTTAAAATCGGGGATTCTTTTACTGTTGCTTTAGCAGCCGGAGTAACTTTTTTTACAGCCGCTTTTTTTGTGATTGTTTTTTTCATAAAAGAGTAACCTCACCACATAATAACTGCTTGTATCTATTTTACATAATTTTAAGCCTAAACGCTTTTTTATTCGCGCCCGGCGGATGAAAAAAGTTCCCTTTTTTCGTCTAACTTCGATATCATTTCCTGCAAAATTTCTTTCAACTGTTTTTCCAGCGTGCGCCGCACATGCATACCTTGCGTTTGTACATACAAGGGGTCCAATATCGGAAATAAGATAGAGAAGGTATGTTGATTAAGCCACTTAACACCGGCCGGAAAACCGGGCAGTAAAAATTCATCCCATTGGCGGGCGGAAGCAGTAAACAACGGGGTTTTATCCTGCGGTGTATGTAATACAAGTTTCATTTTGGTACACAAACCGTTTACACGCACAGACAAGGAGGAACTATCCTCTTCGCAATTAGTGCGGGTTAACCCGGCTTGATAGGTAACTTCGGCCACGTAATCGTACTGAGGGGCTAGGGTATGAACACCGGCATCTACCCGTTCAAAACGAGTAGCCAGCGCGTCCGTCGCCGCTACCGCAACGGCATCTGCCGTTTTAACCATATAGGCTTTCAGCGAAGAACTTTCCGGCTCTGTAAATAAAATCTTTTCGGGGATAGATTGGTCGGCCACTACTAAAACGGTTGCAAAAATACGGTTGGGTTGGATGGGAGCTTGATAAACCCCGCGACGTAATTGTCCATGATAAGTACAAGCGTTTAACAAAAATAATACAACAAATAAGTAAAAATACCGTCCAATCATACACTTATATTATACATAAATAAGAAAAGCCCCGACTTACGCCGGGGCTTTTGTTGACAACCTAATAAACTATTTGAGTAAGGCTTTTCTGGAGAGCCGTACTTTTCCGTTATTGTCAATTTCCACGCATTTTACTTCAATAATGTCACCCAAGTGGAGGACATCTTCTACTTTGTTAATGCGGTGTTTTTCAATTTCGGAGATGTGTAAGAGGCCGTCTTTGCCGGGCAAGATCTCTACAAACGCACCAAACGGTTGGATAGAAACCACTTTGCCTTTGTAGATTTTGTTGACTTCCGCTTCCGCCGTCATCATTTCAATTTCGGCTTTGGCTTGGTCCAAGCGGTCGGCGTTAGCGGCAGCAATGCTGACGGTACCGTCTTCCGCGATATCAATCTTGGTTTCGGTGGCTTCCGTAATGCGTTTAATGTTTTTACCGCCGGGGCCGATTAACGCACCGATTTTGTCTACCGGGATGCGCATTTTGAAAATAACCGGCGCAAAGCGGGAAACTTCTTTTCTCGGTTCGGCAATCGTTTTTTCCATATGGTCCATAATGAACATACGGCCTTCAGTGGCTTGTTTAATGGCTTGGCGTAACACATCCAGCGGAATACCGGTTTTGAGTTTTACGTCCATTTGGAAGGCGGTAATACCTTTGCGGGAACCGGTCAACTTAAAGTCCATGTCTCCCAGGTGGTCTTC
Source organism: uncultured Elusimicrobium sp. (assembly GCA_902794125.1). Taxonomy (GTDB): domain Bacteria; phylum Elusimicrobiota; class Elusimicrobia; order Elusimicrobiales; family Elusimicrobiaceae; genus Avelusimicrobium. The sequence continues at coordinate 21,274 of CADBFX010000016.1, forward strand.
CAGGCCCATAATATCGGACAGCACTACAAATTTACCTTCGCCGCTAATGGCACCCATGGCAATCCCGGAGCAGGCCGATTTCATCGGTACGCCGGCATCAAAGAGTGCCAAGGAACCACCGCAGACAGAAGCCATAGAGGAAGAACCGTTAGATTCGGTAATGTCAGACACTACACGGATCGTGTACGGGAATTCTTCTTCGCTGGGAATCAGCGGCATCAAAGCGCGGCGGGCAAGTTCCCCGTGGCCGATTTCGCGGCGGCCCGGAGAGCGGTCCGGTTTGCATTCACCCGTAGCAAAACCCGGGAAGTTGTAGTGGAGCATAAAGCGTTCGTAAGAGGTTTCGTCCAATCCTTCTACCATTTGTTGGTCATCAGCGGTACCTAAAGTGGCAACGGCTAACGATTGGGTTTGACCGCGGGTGAACAAGGCAGAACCATGGGCACGCGGCAACAACCCTACCATGGAGCTGAGCGGACGAATTTCGGTCGGTTTGCGGCCGTCCACACGCACGCCTTCGTGTAAAACGAGGTTGCGGGATTCTTCGTACATAATGTTTTCCAACGCAATCCCGGCGTAAGTGGCGGCATTATCGCCATAGGTGGCCGTCAATTCTTCGGTGAACGATTTTTTGAGGGCAGACACTTGGCAATCGCGCGTTTGTTTGTCGCTAAAAGCATGCAAGATTTTTTTGGCTTCTTCGCGGAATTTCCCGTTAGCCAAATCAACTACTTCTTGCGGTAATTTTTCAACGACATATTCAAATTTCGGTTTGCCGGCCAGTTCGCGCAGTTTAAGTTGTGCGTCGCACATTTTGTCAATTTCCGGTTTGGCGGTTTCCATGGCTTTAATGATGGCTTCTTCTTCTACTTCTTTAGCACCACCTTCTACCATAAGTAAACCTTGTTTGGAACCGGCAATTACGAGGTCCATATCGCAGTCGTTTTGTTCTTCTTTGGTCGGGTTGACGATATACACACCGTCCTTGCGGCCAATACGTACCGCGGCGACAGGTTCGTTAAACGGAATGGAAGAAATTACAACAGAAGCGCTGGAAGCGATAACGGACAAAATGTCGGCATCGTGTTTTTCATCGCTGGACACCACCATGGCCGTTACGTTGGTTTCGCAAGCAAAACCTTCGGGGAAAATCGGGCGCATGGTGCGGTCAATAATGCGGGAAGACAGCGTTTCTTTTTTGCTGGCTTTGCCTTCGCGTTTAAAAAAACCGCCGGGGATTTTTCCCGCGGCATAGGTTCTTTCTTTATAATTGACCGTTAAAGGAGTAAAATCGGAAATGCCCGGTTTTTGTTCCTTGGTGGATACAGCCGTAGCAAGCACCATGGTGTCACCCATGGTAGCCATTACGGCGCCGTCGGCTTGCTTAGCCACTAAACCGGTTTGCAGTTTAATGGTATCGCGGCCGACTGTAACTTCCACTTCTTGAATATCAAATTTGTGGTTAAAGTTCGGCATTTAAAAATCCTATTTTCTGAGTTTTAATTCTTTGGTGACTTGTTGATATTTTTCAAAGTCAGATTTTTTGAGGTAAGCCAAAAGGCGTTTGCGTTGGCCTACTAATTTGTTTAATCCTCTTTCACCGGCGAAGTCTTTCGGGTTGGCTTTGAGGTGGTTAGAAATATACTGAATGCGTTCCGTAATCAGCGCGATTTGCACGGCGGCAGAGCCGGTATCATTGGCGCTGGATTGGAATTTGCTGATGATGTCTTTTCTGTCTTGGATGGATAATACCATTTTATTGTACACTTAGGGCCGCAACCTGCCGACCAAGCCGCATTTATCCGAAAAACGACCGAGCCGGAGCGGAGCCCTTCTCCTATGTTTAATTTATTTTGTACCTATTTGTACATTGTTATTATAACAAATTATGATGCCAAATACACACTACCCATAAAAATAGCGCCCGAAACATTAGTTTGGGCGCTAGTAATTATTTAGTTTTGGTTGCATGTAAGGTATCCTCCAGGAGGTCGTCTATTTGGGTAGATTGATACCAATCAGCAAAACCATGGCTTATATTTTCAAAAGCACGGAATAAGCGGTAGCCGTTGGTGGTAATAACAACTTTTTTATCTTGTTCCTTAATCATAGCCGTACCTCCTTTGTTATAGTATCTGCTGCTACTAATAAGATACGGCTTGTATCCGAAAAAACACAGGGTCGTTGGCCCTACTTATGGGGCTAATTTGGGCCTACTTATTTTGCCAATAAGAGCCTAGATCAAATAGGGCCTTTAGACCTAAATTTAAAAAGGGTCCAAATGGCGGATTTTACCCGTTCCAAACGTCTGGAAAGTCTTGAGTAGGAAGAGTATTTTTTGTATTTTCCTTCGGAGCCGGGCCAAAGCGGTTGGCATGTGGAGATCCTTCCTCTCTACATAGTTGCAAGTGAAATAATATTCCAAAAACTCGGTGCTTAAAACACATCGTAAAAAACGATTTATCCAAATCATGCCCACGCCGGGTAGCGGCACTTAAAAAAGTAAGCAAATTCCATAAAATAAAACTAAACGCTACCCACGTATGATATTTGAAAGCGTTTTCTATCTGTTCCTTATATAAGGGCAATAAAAAGAATACTCCCGCAAATACAACCAGCGAAAAAACGGTAAGGAAAATATAATAATCACAAAAAACTGGACGTGCATCGCGGCCGCTAAAAGAAAAACAATGCAAGTAGCAATAAACCACATTTTTAAACATACGTTTCATTATAAAAAGCTCCTCTCTTAAGGAGAATTACGGATTTGCTATACTTATATTATATGATAAACACCCTACTTGATAAAGTAACGCGCACCCAACAACTTAGTCAAGATGAAATTATCTATCTTTTATCTTCCGCTACGCCTACGGCACTCTATCAGGCGGCGGACCGCGTACGCGAAAAATACGTAGGGAACGGTGTTTATTTACGCGCCTTAATTGAATTTTCCAATATCTGTAAAAACAATTGCTTATATTGCGGTATCCGGGCGGAAAATGCTCACATTAAACGCTACCGCATGACACCGGATGAAATTATCCAAACCGCACAACAAGCTGCCGGGTACGGCTATAAAACGGTAGTGCTCCAATCGGGCGAAGATATATGGTTTGATAGTGATAAACTATGCCATATCATTCGCGAAATAAAAAAATTAGATATAGCGATCACGCTTAGTATTGGCGAAAAATCGCGCGAAGAATATGCGGCATACCGCAAGGCCGGAGCCGACCGCTACCTGTTGCGTATTGAAACTACCGATAAAACGCTTTATGAAAAATTAGATCCACAGATGAGTTGGGATAACCGCGTGCGGTGTCTGCACGATTTAAAAAGTTTGGGTTACGAGGTCGGCTCCGGCTCTTTGGTCGGGTTACCCGGCCAAACGGTGGAAAGTTTGGCAAACGATTTACTGTTTTTCCAAAAACTTCCGGTGGATATGGCGGGAATTGGTCCGTTTATCCCCCACCCGCAAACACCGCTGGCCAACGAAAAATCAGATGGGCACTTTGAACTTTCTTTAAAGATGATGGCTCTCATGCGTTTGTTACTGCCGGATATTAATATCCCCGCCACCACCGCGATGGAAAGTTTGCACCCACAAGGGCGTTTAGTGGCTTTACAAAGCGGGGCCAACGTGGTTATGCCCAACGTAACGGCTACCGAATACCGTCCGCTTTACGAATTATATCCCGGGAAAATTTGTTTAGGGGATACGGCTGCCAAGTGCCGTGGTTGCATAGAAGAAAAAATAAAATCTATCGGCAGGCACGTGTCCTCGTCCAAAGGATTCCATGGTGATTATTTAAAAAACACCCATTAATTATTTTTTCTTTTCGGGAAACAAAGGTTCATTATCCCAATTTGCGTACGCTGTCAGCAAAGGAAGAATTTGCGCCGCATCGTGAGAAGAATCTATAATTGCTTCTTTCGTTTTAGGATTAATGATACAGATATTGCCCATGCAATTATCGGCCACCCAAGCCACAGGGCAAAATAAATCTTTACTGTTGCAGGAATATGTAAACGTTCGGCTGGAACGGGAAATAATATGCGGTTCATATTGTTTGCGAAGTTCCGGCCGCGAGAGCGCTTGTTCTAATTTATTTTTAAATGCCACTTTGTAAGGGCATCCGCTCCACGTCAACATCAGCACCCGCTTTTTATTTCCCACCAACTCCTCTAAAAACTCCGGATTATTCATAGCCCCACCGTAAATTCGTTGCGGAATTTGGGTCATTTTCACGCCGGAAATAAACCGAGGGCCCTGACTGGTTTGTAACGTAAATAACCGCCTTTGTTTCGGGCCGTCCCAATCTATCCCCTTATATAAGATAACCCCTAAACAAACCAACAACAAAAGTATTTCTAACCAATGATTCTTCATGTTTACCAATCCTTATATTTATCCAGCAGTTTTTCCAATTGATTTACGTCGGCAGAGCTATCTATAATTACCTGCTTTTTCTGGGGGTGAATAATACACACTTTTTGCATACAATTTTCATATAACCAACCGACCGCACATCCTTTTTGGTGGCAGGAATATTGCCAAGAATTTCCGAAATTATGATACCATTTGCGGTAATATTCATCGTACCCTTGTGTAAACAAACGCTTTAATTCGTTTTTAAATTTAAATCCTTCCGGCTTGTTACCCATCACTAACACAACCACATATTTTTGATTTCCCAAAAAATATCTGATTTTTTCCCGATCTCCTTGCATGGTAGTATATACTTCGCTAGGAAGAGAAACCGTTTGAACCGGGTGGGCTAATTTCGAGGGTTTAATTTGTCCAGTCATGTGTTGTGGGGTAGCGGGTTGCGGTTTTAAAATATTTTCCATATCCAAATGGAACCACAAATACACGCCCGCCACTAATACACAAAGCGCCATCCCTAACAAACCCTTTATAAGTTCACTTTTCGTCATATATTTACCATTCCTAAAATTTCTTCTTGTTTTGTATTTTTAATACTTTTCTCTACCATTTGTATTATAGCACATAATAAAATTCTGCTTTCTTTTCTATAGAAAATGTATTACAATATAAGAGAATTTATGCGGGCCCCTTGCCCGTACTGATATTATTGTAATAGGAGAGAACAGACATACTATGGTAAAAAAAACCGTAAAAAAAGCGGCCGCTAAAAAAACGACCGCCAAGAAAACTGCAAAAAAAGCCGTTCTCAAAAAAGCTGTAAAACACGTATATTCCTTCGGAGCCGGTAAAGCCGAAGGTAACGGCAAAATGAAAGAACTTTTGGGCGGCAAAGGTGCCAACCTAGCCGAAATGTCGGGTCAATTAAAACTGCCCGTTCCCCCCGGATTCACCATCACAACCGAAGTGTGCACCTACTACTGGAACAACAAACGCACCTATCCGAAAACCTTAAAAGCTGACGTAGATAAGAACCTGCATGAAGTGGAACGCAAAGCCAAAAAAGTATTTGGTAGCGAAACCAATCCGCTCTTGGTATCCGTCCGCTCCGGTGCGCGTGCTTCCATGCCGGGGATGATGGAAACCATTTTGAACATTGGTTTAACCGAAAAAACCATCCCGGGTATGATTGCCAAAACCGGTGACCCGCGCTTTGTGTACGATGCTTACCGCCGCTTGATTATGATGTATTCCGACGTAGTAATGGAAAAAGCCGCCGGTATTGAACCTAAAGACGGCGAAGGTATCCGCAAAATTTTAGACGGCATGATGGCTGATGTCAAAGAGAAACTCGGCGTCACGAGCGATACCGAAATTCCGGCCGAAGAACTTAAAAAACTTTGCGTAGAATTTAAAAAGACCGTCAAAAAAGTACTCAAAAAAGATTTCCCGGATGACCCGATGGAACAATTGTGGGGTGCGATTGGTGCCGTGTTTGCCTCCTGGAACGGTAAACGCGCTATTGCGTACCGCAACATTGAAAACATCCCGCACGATTGGGGTACAGCCGTAAACGTACAAACCATGGTATTTGGTAACATGGGCGACACCAGCGCCACCGGCGTAGCCTTCACCCGCAACCCGGGTAACGGCGATAGCCACTTTTATGGCGAATATTTAATCAACGCCCAAGGCGAAGACGTCGTAGCCGGTATCCGCACTCCGTCTCCGATGAACAAATGGTCCACGAACGCGCACTCCAAAAACTTGCCGACCTTGGAAAAAGTAATGCCCAAAGTCTACAAAGAATTGGACGCGATTCAAAAGAAACTCGAGCACCACTTCCACGATATGCTCGATATCGAATTTACCATTGAAAACGAACGCTTGTGGATGTTGCAATGCCGCGTCGGTAAACGCAACGGTACGGCCGCTGTGCAAATGGCCTTGGATATGGTAAAAGAACGCCTTATTACCAAAGAAGAAGCTGTTTTGCGTGTATCCCCTGCCCAATTGGGTGAACTTTTGTTACCCGCCATTGACCCGAAAGCCGAAGCCGGTGCCAAACCGGTTGCGCAAGGTTTACCTGCCGGCCCGGGCGGTGCGTGCGGTAAAATTGTTTTCAACTCCGTTGATGCTATTGAACTGCAAGATAAAGGTATCCCCGCTATTTTAGTGCGCGAAGAAACCAACCCCGAAGACATTGAAGGGATGCGCGCTGCGGCCGGTATCTTAACTCAACGCGGCGGTATGACCTCTCACGCGGCCTTAGTAGCCCGCGGCTGGGGTAAATGCTGCATCGTGGGTTGCGGTGAATTGGAAATTGACCTCAACAAAAAAGTCGTCAAAATGGGTGGTAAAACCTATAAAGAAGGCGACGAACTCACGCTTAACGGTACGAAAGGGTACGTCTATGCCGGTGCTTTAAAAATGTTAGCCGCCGGTGAAGGCAACAAGAACTTGGCCAACTTCCTCGCCTTGTGCGACAAAGTACGCACCTTGAAAGTTCGCGCTAATGCCGATACGGAAGACGATGCCATTAAAGCCCGCAAATTCGGTGCCGAAGGTATTGGTTTGTTCCGCATTGAACATATGTTCTACGGCAAAAATTCCGAAAAACCGCTCTTCATCTTGCGCAAAATGATTTTATCCGGCAACGAAGCCGAACGCAAAGCCGCGGTAGAAGAACTCTTCCCGCACATGAAGAAAGAAATCAAAGCCACGCTCAAAGCGATGGCCGGATACAGCGTAACGGTACGCCTTATGGACCCGCCGCTGCACGAATTCGTACCCACCTTGCCCGAGAAACAACAAGAACTCGCCAAGGCCTTGGGTATTTCGATGGCTACGTTTAAAGAACGTGCCGCCGGTCTGCACGAAGTAAACCCGATGATGGGTCACCGCGGTATCCGCTTGGGTGTCACCTATCCGGAAATTACTTCCATGCAAGCGCGTGCGATTTTTGAATCTGCGGCTGAACTGATTAAAGAAGGCGTTAAAGCCATTCCGGAAGTCATGATTCCGCTGACCTGCGAAGTCAACGAAATTATCACCCAGAAAAAACTCATCCGCGCCGCTTACGAAGAAGTAGTTGCTAAAACGAAAGTTAAAAAACTCAACTACTCCGTCGGTACGATGATTGAAATTCCGCGTGCGGCTGTACTCGCTTACGAAGTAGCCGGCGAAGCGGACTTCTTCTCGTTCGGTACCAACGACTTAACGCAAATGACGTTTGGTTTCTCGCGCGACGATATCGGAGCTTTCTTGCCCGAATACCTCAAACAAGGTATCTTGGAAGATGATCCGTTCCAAACGCTGGACCAACGCGGCGTAGGGATGCTCATTGAACATGCCGTAACCGAAGGACGTGCGCAGAAACCGAATTTGAAAGTCGGTATCTGCGGCGAACACGGCGGCGAACCCAAGAGCGTGGAATTCTGCCACCGCGAAGGGTTTACCTACGTGTCTTGCTCGGCGTTCCGCGTACCGATAGCCCGCTTGGCCGCTGCGCAAGCCGCTGCCAAAGACGTCTTGGCTAAAAAACGCAAATAAGTAACTCTAACTTACAAAAACCCGCCCAACACAGGGCGGGTTTTTGTTATAATAAAATCATGAATGAAAATACCCTGATTATCGTCATTAAAATTGCGCTTGGTATTCTCATATTTATCGGCGTGAGGTTGTTTCAACGGTATTATAAACAAAAGGGCTGGCGCAAGGTAAATAAATTATTTGCTCCGGAAGTAGTACAGGCTATTCAAAATTTTTATCCCGCACAGGCTATTGTGGAGCGGCGGGAAGACAAATTAACCGCTTATTGCAAATCCCCCTTTGACAACTTAAACCGCCGCATTTTTGGGCGTATTACGCTACTGCACTTAGCCGCCGCCCTGGGCCGGAAAGATTCATGCATTATTTTAATGAAGTACGGTGTTAATATATACGAACAAGGGGCTGATTTATTCCCCACGGACGAACAAGGGCTTACTCCTGTGGAGTGGGCCAAAAAATTCCGCCACCGCCATACAGCAAGGATGATAGAAAAATATGCTGAAAAACATCTTCAAAAATAGTTATTTACTTCTGGCAGTTCTTTTCTTAACGGCTTGCGGCCTTAGTTCCACCCGCCAGGAGCCGCGTTTTTATCACACCTTTATCATTTGGTACGATAGCACCGTCGGCAAAAAACCGCTTTTAAAAGCCGCCGAGAAAAAACACGCTACCGTTGTTTACGATTATAAAAATTTCAGCGGAGTTGCTTTGCGCACCCCTATTGAAACGTCCATAGAAGACACCAAGGCCTATTTTGAAAGTGTCCGCGGTGTAATTTCCGTGCAGGAAAGCCAGAAACTTCTGCTCCACTAACCCGACTCTTCCGGCTTGCAAGGGGCCCTCGTAATTTACTACAATAACAATATGAAGGCTTTTCCCATTATTGTATCTTCCCCCTCCGGTGCCGGTAAAACGACACTTGTGGATGCGGTTTTGAAACAAAACAAAACCGTTTCCCGCGTAATCACCGCCACCACTCGTGCCCCGCGCAAGGGAGAAAAAGACGGAAAAGATTACCATTTTTGGACGATTAAACAATTTGAACAGGCTATTAAGAAAAACCAAATGTTAGAGTGGGCCCAAGTGCATACGCACTATTACGGGATTCCCAAAAAATCGGTTGACAGCCTTCTTAAAAAAGGGATTTGCCCCATTTTAGTAATTGATGTGCAAGGGGCGCGTACCGTAAAAAAAGAATATCCGGATGCGGCAACGGTCTTTATTATTCCCCCCAGCTTGCGCGAACTAAAAAAACGCATTTTGGGCCGCAACGATAACACGCAAGACATTGAAATCCGCCTGGAAACGGCCAAAAAAGAAATGCAGGAGCTGGACCGTTACGATTACGCCCTGTTAAATGACGATTTAAAAAAAGCCATTACCGATATGGCAGGCATTATAGCGGCCGAACAATGCCGCACCACTCGGCAAGATTTAAAAAAATTAAAACACCTTAAGTAGTAAATAGGGAGCAAGCATGTCCACAAAAAACGATAAAGAATTAGACGAAAAATTGATGAACTACGACGGAGATCGCTACGATATCGTAGTGTTAGCTTCTACGTGGGCTAAAGAACTCAAGAAGAAAAGCGAATACAAAAACCAACCCCATGCGGTGGTTATTAAAGTGGCGTTAGACGATATTTTATCCGGCAAAGTAAGCAAAGATGATGTATTACGCATCAGCGCGGAAAACTTGGCAGCCGAACTCAAAGCCCAAGAAGAAGCCCGCAAAGAAGCGGAACGCAAAGCCAAAGAACCCATGAAATTATAATGGCCCAAGATTCGCTGCGCCGGCTGGC
>CADBFX010000017.1 GCA_902794125.1 uncultured Elusimicrobium sp.
CACTTAACGGAATTTTGGATGGTAGAGCCCGAAGTGGCTTATAACGATTTAGATGATAACATGGACTTAGCCGAAGATTTTATCAAATATATCGTCGGACAAGTGTTAAAAAACCGTGCGGACGATCTGAAAACGTTAGGCCGCGATACTTCCAAATTACAAGCTACTGTGGAAAAGAAATTTCCGCGTATTGACTACACGGACGCCATTGAAATTTTGCATAAAAAAGGCAACAACACCCCGTGGGGCGGAGATATCGGCGGTGACGAAGAAACGTTATTAGGTGAAGATTACGACACCCCGATTATGATTCACCGCTACCCGGCCGAAATTAAAGCTTTCTACATGAAACGTGACCCGAAGAACCCCAAAGTCGTGCTTGCTGTGGACGTGATTGGGCCGGAAGGCGCGGGCGAAATTATCGGCGGTAGCGAAAGAGAAGCCGACTACAATGCCCTACTTACCCGCATTAAAGAACAAGGGTTGGACCCGGAAGGCTATAGTTGGTATTTGGACTTACGCAAATACGGCAGTGTGCCGCACGCCGGGTTTGGTATGGGTATTGAACGCATGGTGCGTTGGGTGTGCGGACTTCAACACGTGCGCGAAACGATTCCGTTCCCGCGCATGATGGATAAAATTCATCCGTAGTTTGAATTTTAATTACAAAAAAGCCGCGCTAGAAAATAGCGCGGCTTTTTTTATAATGCAAATTACTATTTTAACTGTTTAGCTTTGCCTACTTTGGTTTTACATTCACTCATTAGATCCGTCGGAGAAACATAGCCCATAATGTTTGCGCCGGAACTTTTTACTCCAGGCTTAGCCCCCACGGAAACCAAGTAATCATACATCTCTTTATTACAATCCAGCGCCGCAAAGGCAAGCGGGGTCATGGGCTGTTTTTTACCGGCAGGAACGGCCTTATATTCAAGCATCATGGCCAAGCGGCCTTCCATGCGCGCCGCTTCCACCAGGTGTTTTAACATATCCATATTTTGGGAAGTTACCGCAATATGAAATACATTCCCTTTGCTGGAAGCTTCAAACAACCGGGCCGCATTGTCTAATAAGAAATCCACCATTTCGATTTTTCCGTTCGCCACGGCCACTAATAGCGGGGTTTCTCCTGATTTATTTTTATCAAATACAACGGCACGGTTTTGGGCCAGCACCCGGCGGGCCAAATCTATATCGCCTTTTTCTGCCGCAGTAAAAATATCTTCATCTTCCACCGGTTTTTCTTCTTGTTCCAGCGTAATATCACGCCCTTCGGCTTTGGCTTTAGCAATTATTTCGGCATTATCTTCTTCAATAACACTGTTTTTCACTTCCGTCAAATCTTTAGAGAACCACGGCAACACTTTGTTGCGGCGGTTCTTTTGTGCTATTTTATAAGGGATCATCCCGTCGTTAGCAGCAATAGTCGGGTCGGCATCTTCGGCAAGTAAGCGGCGGACAATATCTTCATACCCCTTAGCGGCGGCCCAATACAAGGCGGTCTGCCCGTCTTTATTTTGGGCATTGATATCTATCGGCACTTGCATAGTTTGCGGTTTTAAAAGTTCGCGCACCACGTCCGGGTGGCGGTAACGTGCCGCATAAATAAGCGAAGTGTTTCCATCTTTATTAGCGGCATTTACATCCGCCCGATAAGATAACAGTGCCTTTACGCTGGGCAAATCCCCCAACGAAGAAGAAATAATCAAAGGGGTGTTACCTTTTTCGTTGGATACGTTTGGATCTATACCACCTTTAAGCATGGCGAGCACACCTATATAATTCTTTTTGGCGGCCGCACGGAATAAATAATCGGAATTGAGCCCTTCAGACACCCCGCTGGAAAGAAACAAGTCAATCAGTTCCCCCCTTTCTTTTTCTAGGGCCAGGTATAAAGGCGTATGGTTATAATTGTTTTTAGCGTTGATATCGGCCCCGGAATAGACGAGCAGTTTAGCAATTTCCGTATTATCCGAATAATACAAGTTGCGGATAAGGGCGGTATCTTTGGTAAAAGCATTTTTACGGTTTACATCCGCTCCGGCTAAAATAAGTTGCTTAACCGCTTCGGTATTTCCCAAGGTGGCTGCCACGATAAGAAGCGTATCGCCTTTGCTGTTTTGCATATTAACGTTGGAACCCATTTCATGGTCCATAATATCCAAAAACAAATTGGTATCGTTTTTCTGTAAAGCCGCAGTTGCTTCGTCGGCAATTTCGGTTGGCGTTTTGACCGTAATAATGCGGTCGTATTTCTTTTTACCCGTCGGTGTAAAACCGCTTTTAAAGGTAAACGCAAGTAACACCACCAGCGGAATAATCAGCAGTACACCCACCACCAACCAAGGCTGGGAAGCAAATTTTCCCAGGGCCGATTTTTGTTGTTTGTTAGGCGGTACAGAAAACCGTGTGGAAGGTTTTTTAGAAAACGGCATATAATATAAACATCCTTAGTTAGATTTTATAGAATCAAAGGCATTTTTGGCGGCGGCTTGTTCGGCTTGTTTTTTGTTATGCCCCTTGCCGCGGCCGATTTCGTGCGTCCCCAAACACACGCGAACGGTAAATGTTTTATCGTGCTCAGGCCCCACCGTTTGAATCACTTCATACATCGGCGGCTGTTGGCCCTGTTTTTGCACGTATTCTTGCAATAAACTTTTAAAATCTTGCGCGTCTTGCGTTAACTGCTGGGTATGCACCCAAGGCAAAATAACACTTTTGGCCGCCTCGTATCCGCCGTCTAAATATACAGCGCCAATCACGGCTTCCACCGCGTTGGAAATGATACTGTCGCGCTCCCGGCCTCCGGTGGCAAGTTCCCCATGTCCTAAAAGCATAAATTGCCCCAGGTTCATGTGTTTGCCCCAGAAATACAGGTTACGCCTTGAAACTAAGTTAGACTTAATTTTAGAAAGCACCCCCTCTTCCACCTGAGGGCATTGATTGTAGATATAATCTGCAACAATCGCACCTAAAATGCTGTCTCCCAGGAATTCCAGCCGTTCGTTGTGTTTAGTATGACGGCGTTCCCCGGCGTAAGACTTGTGAGTGAGTGCTTCCTTTAAAAAGTCTTTATTTACAAAGCGGTACCCGATGATATTTTCAATATCCGTGTACACGTTTATTTTTTGGCGTTTTGAGAAATATAATCGATGGCTTCGCCGACGGTTTTGATTTTTTCGGCTTTTTCATCCGGAATTTCAACGTCAAATTCTTCTTCCAAGGCCATAATAAGTTCTACCGTGTCCAAGGAATCGGCACCCAAATCGTTTACAAATTGGGCTTCCGGTTTTACTTGATCGGCTTCTACACCCAATTGTTCCACGATGATATTTTTAACTCTTTCTTGTACGTTTTCTACAGACATGTTGTCCTCCGTATTTTTTTAAAGGGCTTACCCTTGTTTACTCTTATTAAGTAAATTATATATAAAGCCCGCCATTGACGGCGAGAATATGCCCCGTAATGTACGAAGCATCGTCGCTGGCCAAGAACAAAACTGCCTTGGCGATATCTTGCGTTGTAGCAAATCTTTTAAGCGGAACAGCCTCTAAGGCCTTCGCTTTTACGTCTTCGGGCAACTCGTCTGTCATTTCCGTTTGCACAAACCCGGGAGCCACCGCATTGACACGAACATTGCGCGAACCAAATTCCTTCGCTAACGTTTTCGTCAGCCCGATTATCCCCGCCTTGCTGGCCACATAATTGACCTGCCCGGGGTTTCCCATTTCCCCCACCACGGAAGAAATGTTTACGATGCTGCCGCTGCGCTTTTTAAACATTACCTTTAGCGCCGCTTTAGACATCAAAAAAGTTCCTTTTAAATTAACGGCAATTACATCGTCCCAATCTTGCTCGCTCATACGAACGGTTAAATTATCTTTCGTAATGCCGGCGTTATTAACCAGCACATCTAACGAACCTAATTCTTTGACGGCGTTCGCCACAAAACTTTCGCAATCTTGCGCGTTAGACACATTAACAACTTGCGTGTAAACTTTTCCACCAAAAGCGGCTAACTCGGCGGCGGCCTCTTGCAAGGCGTTTTCCCGCGTTGCGCAAATTGCCAAATTGGCACCGGCACTGGCAAAGGCTTGGGCCAAAGCACGGCCAATTCCGCGCGTTGCCCCTGTAATCATTACATTTTTGCCTTTGAAATCTGCCACGGCTTATGCCTCCTGGTGCATCTCTTGTTCAATGGCATCAAACGTCGGTTTTAACGCCGCCATTTTAGAAGCCACATCCCCGATAAAATCTTTTTCCACTAAACGCGCGGCGGTGCGTAACGCATTAAAAATAGCCGTTTCGTTGGATTTACCATGAGCGATAATCGCCACTCCGTTGACCCCTACTAAAGGAGCCCCGCCGTAAGAATCCGGATTGGTATGTTTTTTAACGGCCTTAAAAGCACCTAACGATAAAATAGCACCCAACACAGCAAGCGGGCGTTTTTTTACTTCGCGCTTAATCATGCGGATCATGGTCTTGGCTAAACCTTCTGCCATTTTCAGCACGATGTTTCCTACAAATCCGTCACACACAATTACATCTGTGTCACCCGTGTTTACATCGCGCCCTTCCACGGTTCCGCGGAAGTTTACGCCAATTTCGCGCATATGGGGAACCGTATGCTTTACAAGCATATTTCCTTTGGTTTCTTCTTCCCCGATAGATAACATCCCGACGGATGGTGCCGGGATATCAAAAACTTTCTGCATATATGCAGAACCCATCACGGCAAATTGCAACAGATGAATCGGTTTGCAGTCGGCATTTGCTCCGGCATCTAATAAAAGGCTAACCCCTTTATAGGTGGGCATTGGCGAGGCGATTGCCGGGCGTTGCACGCCTTTAATACGCCCCATGCCAAACAAAGCCGCCACCATGGCAGCTCCGGAATGACCGGCAGACACAAACGCATCTGCCTCACCTTTGTGCACCAAATCAGCGCATACAACGATACTGGCACCTTTTTTGCTGCGGCATTCCTTAGCCGGCTCGGCGCCCATATCAATCGTATCGGGAGCGTGGACAATAGACAAACGCGCCGGGACATTTTCATACCCGTTGGCTTTTAATTCTTGGCGCAACCCCCCACCAAGATAATTTCTACATCCAATTTCTTGATGGCTTTTAAAGCCCCCTTCACGTTGGGGGTTGCGCCAAAATCTCCGCCTAAAGCGTCCAAGGCTATTTTCATAACAAACGGTTATTTGCTTTCGGTTGTTTCGGTTTTTGCTGCTTTGGGGGTTACGACAACTCTATCCTTATAGAAACCGCAAGACGGGCAGACATTATGAGGCAGTCTGGGAGCTTTGCAGTTCGGGCAGGCCACGAGTTGGGGTACTTCTACCCCGGAGTTATGAGATCTTCTCATGTCCCGGCGGGAACGAGTGTGTTTTTTCTTTGGATTCGGCATGGTAATACTCCTGTTGTTACTCTAGTAAAATTCAAAAGAATTGTTACTTAAATTTTCCTTTTAATACTGCAAAAGGCGACAAACTCTCCGGCTTGCAATCACAAGGTCCTTCGTTTAAATCTTTCCCGCATGTGGGGCACAGCCCTTTACAATCGGGTTTGCATAAAAAACGAATTTCTTCGGTCAACGCCAAGGTTTGCCGTACAAGAAACATTATATCAATTATTTCCAACTTATTGCTATAAGTTTCAAAAAATTCTTCTTTAAACGGTTGCTCTACACGACGAAGACACCGCGCACATTCCACTTCGCGCAGTCCATTCAATTCACCACGCACCAAAATCTCTTTGCTGGCTACAGAAAAAGATAACTTTAAATTAACTTTGGTAATTTGATGTGGCTTTTCCAACACGTCTTGCAAATATTTCGGGCTGACCACGGCAGAGCAATCCAGCCCTCCCATGCGCAAAATATCAGCTGTTTTAAATTGCAAATCGTGCGGAACGTCGTAATCGTGATAAACAGATGTAGCAGTCATATACAACTATTTTAGCAAATATATCAAATTGTTTCTATTTCTTATCGGGGAAGAATTGTTTTTCCAGGCGGGTCACATCTATAAGTCCGCGCCCTTGTTGCAAGGCAGAGATTCCGGGAATTGCCACCGCAGCGGCTTGCAAACTTTCTTTGACCTCCGGCACGGTTGGGTAGCGTCCTAATTTTTTCTTCAGACCTTCTACAGCTAGCGCGGCCGCCGCGCTGACAAACCCGGCCGATGCGGAAGAACCGCTCATCAACGTATATCCACCGTCGTTGGCTGTAGAATACACCCGGTCGCCCGGGGCAATAAAATCTACTTCCGGGCCGTAAGAAGAATTAGGATAAGCATGTTGGCCGTCGGCCGCCAAAGCCCCCACCGCTATCGTGGTGCCTAAATTGGCCGGATAATGAACGCCGGGAAAACCCAGATTCCCGGCCGGGCAAACCACGACTACGCCGGTTTCATACGCCCGGTTAATGGCTTTGGTTAACGGGACATATCCCCCATTGGAAACGCCGTAACTTAAATTTAATACTGAAATTTTTTTATCGGGATTTGCTTCGTTGTAGGCAAGCACCGTATTAACGGCCGACGTGGCTGCTTGCGGCCCAATTAAGCGGCTACCGTCATCTATTTTATAAATAATTAAATTGGCTTGCGGCGCAACACCTTGAAAATTTACCCCACGCGCACCGATAATTCCCGCCACGCTGGTGCCGTGATTTTTTAGATCTTCAATGGAAGAAGAAAGCGTGAAATCTTGCCCTTGTATATTTTTACCGTTAAATTCTACGTGCGACGAAATACCACTGTCGGCCACCGCAACAGTTACACCTTTGCCGGTTAATTTTTTATCTGCCGGATAATAACGGTACGCCCACAGTTGATCAAACTTTTCTTTCGGCGTTTGCGCCGGAGCGGCAGAAATTTCCCCGTCCTCACTCACGCGCAAGTGAGTAGGCCCTATAAACAAGGTATCTCTTGCCGTGGCGAAAGAAAATAATCCGGCCCAACATAAACAACTGATTAAAAACTTGTTCATAAATTTATTTTTTTGATAATCGGACGCAAGCGCAACGAGAGCGGACGGTCGGACACTTGCAACGCCGGAGCCATTTTCCGGCGGGAACGGTCCGCCTGGTTTACGCGCGATAATACTTTTTTTACGGTGTCGGTTTTCAAGCGTAATTTTTTGGCCAGTTCTTCCGGCGTTTTCCCTTCTTCCATATAACCTTTTAATAATTTATCCAACACTCCATAAGGTGGGAGTTCATCTTCATCTTTTTGATTCGGTTTTAATTCAGAGGTTGGCGCACGTTCAATAATGCCGCGCGGAATTAAATTGCCTTGTTTGTTGAGCCAATCCGCAATTTCATACACTTCGGTTTTATACAAATCGCCAATCGGTTGCAAATCGCCTTCCGATTGCCCGTAAATCATAAGCGGACCAACCAAACTTTCACTTTTATCGTCGGTAGAAAGTAATAACGCATGATATTCCGCCGCCAATGCTGCCAATATGTCGGTGCGCAAACGCGATTGCAACGCCTGCGTGGTTAAATCTTTCGGGTGCGAAACAATATGCGCTAGCGATTCTTTAGAAGTTTCCAGCAGCGGTTTCACACCGACTTCTTCTAAATTGACACCTAACTGAACGGCCAATTTTCCCGCTAACGTTTTGCTTAAATCGCTCGTACAATAAGAAGGCAAAGAAATGCAAAACACACTTTCTCCCCCCAGTGCCCGTGCCGCCAGGGCGGCCGTAACTGCGGAGTCAATCCCGCCGCTAACCCCCAGCACCACTTTGTCAAAACCGCTTTTGGTAACATAATCGGCCACACCAAAAGAAAGGGCTTCCACTAATTCTTCTATCGCCGGAAGATGATATGAAACAGGTTTATGTTTTTCTTCGGTATCAAAGGTTTCCAATTGTTCTTTAAATAGTTCCCCCAGATAAACTAAGTTGCCTTTTGCATCGGCCGCGGCGGCAAGTCCGTCAAAAATCATACCGTCTCCGCCGCCTAATAAATTGCATAACACACAGGCTACACCGTGTTTTTTGGCAAACTTTTTTAATGCGTCTAACCGGGGCGATACATTTCCTTTTATATAAGGTCGTGCCTGTAAAAAAACAACCAGGTCCGCATCCGGATCGGCCGCCACATCTTGTGGGGATAATAATGAGAACTGAATTAATTTGCCTTGGAAAGAAATCGTTTCTGTATCAAAAATTTTCGTAATCTTTCCTTTATATATAAACGCAGCTGCGGTGGTTACTTGGCCGGCTTGTTTGTCCGCATACCCCAGCACACAGGCTTGCGTTTTGGTGGCTTGGGCAATTTGTTTTAAAGCAATTGTTTGTTGGGAAAGCAACTGTTTATCTTCAAACAAATCAAACAGCGGGCACCCGCATAAAGCGGCTTCCGGCAAAATAAGCAAAGGGACTTGCTCTGCGGGTGAGTGCAACAAACCAATTATCTTTTCCGCATTTCCCTGTACATCTGCGGTAAGCGGATTAAAAGAAGCTACATTTATTTTCATAAAATTATTGTAGCAGTTTTTTATGCCAACACTTTTTAAAATTGCTACAATGGTTAGGTATTTTGATATGTTAGGAGGAGTTTATCCGATGAAGAAATTAGCAGTTTTAGCTGTATTTTTAGTAGCCGCTTTTCCGGCGTGTGCCTTTCAAACGGGCGCGTTGAAATTGTCGTTGTGGGATAATTTAGCGATTACGGCTCCGGCTCACTCGCAAGATATCTCCGGGCTGGATTTTGGGATTGGCTCGAACACTTCCGCCGTTACCGGCTTACAATGGGATTTAGTTTGGGCGCAAACCCAATACGAATTAAAAGGTGCCAGCATAGCGTTTATCGTTAGCATGGCTAACCAAGTAAAAGGTGTCCAAACGGCTGCGTTTGTAAAAGCGGCTGACGTTACCGGCGCGCAATTAGGCGTGGTAAACTTGGGGCTTACCATCAACGGCGTTCAACTCGGATTTGTTAACCAAACCGATTACTTACACGGCTTGCAATTTGGCTTTGTCAACTACGCACGTGAAATTGAAAAAGGATTACAAATCGGTATATTAAACATCGCCGAAAATGGCTGGGTACCGGTGATGATTATTGCCAACGGACGTTTTTAAGGACATGCGAAAAATTCTATTCACACTATTAGTTCTCTTGTGCACGATGTCGCTTTATGCAAAAAGTGATGTATTGAGATTATCATGGTGTGGACAATCATTGGGATTTGGTATACCAAACAATAGCTCCAATATTTCTGGACTAGAGTTAGGTTTTGGTTCTAAGCTTGACATTGTTAATGGACTTCAACTTAATATTGCCTATAGCAATGCAGACAGAATTAATGGCCTTCAAATTAGCCTTTTAAATAAAAATAATTATTCTAATGGGCTACAAATTGGGTTACGCAATATCTCTTATGAACGCATGAACGGACTTCAAATAGGTCTAATTAACACGGCAAAAGAATTACATGGTTTACAGATTGGAATTATTAACAAAACAACAACTCTTAAAGGACTTCAGTTAGGTGTTTTTAATTCCGCAGACAATGGTGTGTTTGCCGCAATGATTATTGCCAACGGACGTTTTTAGTAGTAATGCAGTATTGAAGCAGTATATATAAAGGAGAAAACTAAATGAAAAAACTAGCAGTATTAGTAGCCGCCTTAGTATGTGCCGCCCCTGTTTTTGCGGGCGATACCGGCATCCTCAAATTGTCTCTTTGGGGCGATATTGCCGTAGCCGTTCCGAATAACAAAGCCCACGTAACTGGTATTGACTTCGGTATCGGTTCTTCTACCGATAAAGTAGATGGTGTTCAGTTAGATTTAATCTACGCCAACGCCGGTACCGTTCGCGGTATCAATGACGCCTGGATCTATGCTAAATCCGATACGATCTACGGTTTACAAAACGCGTTAGTCACCGTCAACGAAAGCAAAGTGATGGGTGTGCAAGCCGGCTGGATTAACTTGGCCCACGGCGAAGTAACCGGTGCGCAACTGGGTCTATATAACCAAGTAGAAGACTTACACGGTTTGCAATTTGGTTTAGTAAACAACGCCCGCCACATCAGCAAAGGGTTACAAATCGGTATTGTCAACATTGCCAAGAACGGTTGGTTCCCGGTAATGGTACTCGTCAACGGCCGCTTCTAATCGCAAGCGTTCTTTGATTTTAGCGTCCGCGTTTTACACGCGGACGCTTTTTTATGCTATAATATACGCAGGTGAAACTGAGCAGGAACGCGCAACCATTTGTAAATTCAAGCGTATTCTGACGTCACCCAGGCAAGCGCCACCAAGGTATCCTCTACCTTAATTTAGGCGTGCGCCACAGGAGAAAAACATGAGCAACGTATCAATGAAAGCCATGCTGGAAGCCGGCGTGCACTTCGGTCACCAAACTTCCCGCTGGAACCCCAAAATGGGCCGCTTTATCTTTGGAGAAAGAAACGGCGTCCATATCTTAGACTTACAAAAAACCGCTAAAGAACTTAAAAAAGCCTGCGCTTTTATTAAAGAAGAAAGCAAAAAAGGTGCTAAATTTTTGTTCGTCGGTACTAAAAAACAAGCCCAAGAAGCTATCCAAGCCGAAGCCGCTCGCTGCGGTGCTTATTGCATCCACGAAAAATGGCTCGGTGGAACGTTAACCAACTTCCAAACCGTTAAAAAATCCGTAGAACGGATGAACGAACTTGAAAAATGGGAAGCTTCTGGCGTATTCAAAGCGATTTCCAAAAAAGAAGCCAGCCGCTTAACTAAAGAACTCGCCCGCTTGCAAAAACTTTTGGGCGGCATCCGCGATATGAAAGTACTTCCGGATGTAGTCTTTGTAATTGACCCGGTAGATACCGCCGGTGCGGTGCGCGAATCTTATACCCTGGGCATCCCGGTGGTAGCCGTTTGCGATACCAATGCCGACCCGGATATGATCAGCATCCCGGTCCCCGGTAACGACGACGCCGCGCGCTCTATTAAATTGTTCTGCGCCGCGATTGCCGACTCTATTTTAGAAGGCCGCGCCGAAGCCAATCCGGCTGCCGCTGCCCAAGAAGATAAACCGGCTGAAAACCCGGTAATGGCCCAAGCGTTTGAATCGGCCATGCTCGCTGCCGAAGCTGCCGAACAAGCGGAAGAAGAAGCCGCTCCGGCCGCTGAAGAAGTAGTAGCCGAAGAAGTGGTAGTAGCCGAAGCTCCGGCCCAAGAAGAAGCCAAAGCCGACGAAAAACCGGCCCAAAAAACCGCCGCTAAAAAAACCACTACGGCCAAAAAAACGACCGCTGCCAAAAAAACAACGGCCACCAAAACCACCGCTGCTAAAAAAACCACGGCTAAAAAAACAACCACCAAAAAAGCCGCTAAAGAAGCAGCCAAAGAAGATAAATAAGTATTTAGAAAGTTCCCACTTCGGTGGGAACTTTCCAACGCTTTAATCTTAGTTACAGGAGAATATCCAATGTCTTTAATGGACGATATTAAAACTTTAAGAGAAAAAACCGGCGCCGGCATGATGGATTGCAAAAAAGCGCTGGCCGAAAGCAATAACGACATGGAACAAGCCGTCGTTTACTTGCGCAAAAAAGGTTTAGCCGCCATGGCTAAACGCGCCGACCGCGCCACCAAAGAAGGCCGCGTAGCCGTTAAAACCAATGGTACCAACGTGGCTATGGCCTACGTGGGCTGCGAAACGGACTTTGTGGCCAAAACCGACGACTTTATTAAACTAGCCGAAGATTTAACCCAATACGTGTTAGAACACCCCGGCTTGGATTATAATGCCGATGAATACATCAAAGGCCAAATCACGGAAAAAGCCCCCAAATTCGGTGAAAATACCACCTTCAAAGGCGGTTACAACTGGACCCCGGCTTCCAATTCCGTCTTGTCCTACTATGTACACTCGGACAATAAAAAAGCCTCCATTTTGGAACTGGCCTATACCGGCAACGCCGACATTAACGCCGTAAAAGAAATTGCCCGCGGACTAGCCATGCACACCGTCGGTATGCAAAGCAGCTGGGTAGATGCTAAAGATATTCCGCAAGAAGTAATTGATAAAGAATTAGACATCTACAAAACCCAAGCGTTAAACGAAGGCAAACCGGAAGCCGCTATTGAAAAAATGTTGCCCGGTAAAGTGAAAAAATTCGCTAAAGAAAACTGCCTGTTGGAACAAGCGACTATCAAAGACAACAAGAAAACCGTTGCCGATTACTTAGCCGAAGAATCCAAACGCTTAGGCACCGAACTCAAAGTCGTACGTTTTGTACGCTTCTAATCAGTAGCCCCTCGTAAGAGGGGCTTTTTTTTAAACTTATTACGCGTGAGTTTAAGAAAAAGTCTTTCTTTTGTGCTACAATAATAAAAATGTCATGAAGGAGAATACACATGAAACCCTGCTGTCAAACGGAAAAGAAAAAACGGATTTTATTAAAACTTTCGGGCGAAGCCCTCAGCCAGGAAGGACACCGCGGCATTAATCCGCAATCCTTAAAAGAAATTGCCGTAGAAATTGCCGAAGCTTACAAAAAAGCTAATTGCGCCTTAGCCATTGTAATTGGCGGCGGTAACATTTGGCGCGGCGTGCGCGACGGTGGCGGAGTGATTGACCGCGTTAATTCCGACAGCATGGGTATGCTCGCCACGGTAGTAAACGCCATTGCGCTCCAATCCGCTATTGAAGATGCCGGCGTTCCGACCCGGGTATTAACTTCTATCAACATTTATCAATTAGCCGAACCGTTTGTCCGCCGCAAAGCAATTCGCCATTTAGAAAAAGGACGCATTGTCATTTTTGCGGGCGGCACCGGCAACCCGTTCTTCACAACAGACAGCGCAGCCGCCTTGCGCGCCAGCGAAATCAACGCCGATATCATCTTAAAAGCCACCCAAGTAGACGGCGTGTACGACAGTGACCCGCGCAAAAATCCGTCTGCCAAACTGATTAACAAAATTTCTTACGCAGAAGCCATTGAAAAACGCTTGCAATTTATGGACACTGCCGCTTTGGCCTTGTGTATGGAAAAACAACTGCCCTTGCAAGTATTCAATTTACACAAAAAAGGTAATATTGAAAAAGCGCTTTGCGGTGAAGAAATCGGTACAGTAATTTACTAAAATAGTTATATGCGTAACGCGCGTATTATTTATTTTAATAAAACGGATATTTTCCTTCACGCCGTTGGATGCACGTTTATAGGCACTTTAGGAGCCTTGTTAGCGTGGCATTTTCTCCCCCCGTTAAAAGCAGAACCGTTAGGAATTTTTGCCAGTGGCGTATGGGTGTTCGTTCTGGCCACTACCGGTTTTGGGTTATTTGAATTTATCCGCCTATTCTCTCGCCCGAAAGCCGCTTTATATATTGGTGAACGCGCGTTGGTAATTGCTCCGTTTTCCCACCAGAAAATCACCATTCCCTGGCGTACGATTAAACATATTTATTTTATTGAACCGACGCATATTCACCAAACCGCGTCGCCTTCGGAATTATGGGTGAAAATCTCCAATCCAAAAACCGTATTTAAGCGCACCAAAAGTTTTATCCTGCGCCGAAAAATGGCCTTTTCGTTCAACGTAAACCATACGCTGATTGTGTTAAAAGACGTATTTGATATTCCATTGCAGAAATTACACGCCCGGCTGTTAGGCGAAATTGCCCTTCACAAAGAAACGAACGAGTCGCTCTTCCCGCCGGATGAAGAATATATCCAGGAGTTACACTTGCCGCAGGACTTGCCGCCTTTTTATAACAAGGATGAGGGAGAAACATTTCCGCTGGACTCTTTGAAAATTGATATAATAGATTAAACTTATAAAACAGAGGAACTTATGGAAGCAATAACTGCTTTACTCAGCAACACCAAAACCAATATGGCGCAACACGTTGAACGCTTGGAACGTGATTTATCCACGATCCGCACCGGTCGTGCCAGCGCGGGACTCTTGGAAAATATCCGCGTAGATTATTACGGTACTTCCACCCCGATTAAACAAATGGCCATGATTAACATCTTGGACGCCAAAACGTTAGAAGTACAACCGTGGGATATGTCTGCTTTGAAAGATATTGATACCGCTTTGCAAAAAGCCGACCTTGGCGCCAGCCCGGTAAACGACGGTAAAGTCATCCGCATTACGCTTCCTTCCATGACGGAAGACCGCCGTAAACAACTGGCTAAAAATATTTCCAAAATGAGTGAAGATTTCAAAGTGGCTGTGCGCAACGAACGCCGCGATGTAATTGAAAAACTCAAAAAAGCCCAAAAAGCCGGCGAAATTACGGAAGATGATTTGAAACGCTACGAAGCCGACGTGCAAAAAGCTACCGACGCGAATATCGCTAAGATTGACCAAATCATCAAAGCCAAAGAAGACGAAATCATGAAAATCTAATGCTCGCCGCACGAGCAACTCTGCGTGCTAGCTTGCATTTCATTATAGCCACACTGTTTTTCGGTGTGGCTCTTTTTCTCAAATAAAAAACCGCCCTTCATAAGGACGGTTTCTGTATTACTTACTAAAATACTAACGAGCACCGGATAATGTACTGTTAATAGAGTTGCAAATTTTACTATCTCCGTCACACCAGGTGCTCCATGCTCCGGTACTTTTTCGTTTTTCTGAGTGGATATTGTAATTGTAAGAAGAATTAATCCTGCTAGCATTCATATAACAGGCATCATTACCGCAGTACACATCATAACTAAAGTTATGACTTTCGCATCTATCTCCGGTACAATGAAACATCCGCTCAACATCTACATCCAAGCGGTCCGCGCGATTGCCACTTCCACTACTAGTCCCAACTAATTCTACAGAATAATACCCATTTTCCAACACCCACAAATCTACCGCCGGGCGCAACGAACCAAACACCGTCAACGGTTCGGAAGAACGGCTTTTTTCTACAGCTTTAGTATACTGCGGCAAAGCCACGCTGGATAAAATACCAATAATTAAAACCACTACCAACAGTTCTACTAACGTAAAACCACGTCTATTTGTCATGTTCATGATTTTGATACTCCTTTCTTTGTTGTAACTATCCTTAAAGATAAAATTTATCAAAAAAAGGAAAGAACGTCAAGCCGTTTAATTTCTTTAGCCAAAAAAGAAGCAAAAAGATAAAATATATATATGCAATCAAACCAAATACCCCAACATATCGCAATTATCATGGACGGTAACGGCCGCTGGGCGAAGCAAAAGCATTTGCCGCGTTTGGCCGGGCATCACGCCGGAGCCAAGGCCGTTCGGCGCACGATTGACGCCGCACGCAAAGCGGGTATTTCGTTTTTAACCTTATATGCTTTTTCTACGGAAAACTGGTCCCGCCCGCAAGAAGAAATTGACGGGCTTATGAAATTACTCGCCCAATCGTTAGATGAATACGCCAAAGAAGCCACCGAAAAAAATATCCGGCTTTGGGTAAGTGGCGAGCGCGAACCGCTCCCCCCCGCTATTTTAGAAAGAATAGATAAAACTGTTGCGGCTACGGCCGGCAATACCGGGCTTACATTGAACTTAGCACTTAACTACGGAGCACAACAAGAAATTACCCATGCGGTTAACGATTTACTCGCCAGCGGAAAAACCGCCATTACCCCGGCCGATATCCGTGCCCACTTGTACCACCCGGACTTGCCGGACCCGGAACTCATCATCCGCACATCGGGCGAAGAACGCTTGTCCAACTTCCTTTTATGGCAAGCCGCCTACAGCGAATTTTATTTTACACCTGTGCTATGGCCAGATTTTGATGAAACCGAATTACAAAAAGCACTTGCCTCCTTTCAAGCCCGTCAACGCCGGTTCGGAGGTATTTAATGAATCCGGGCATTTCCTCGCGCGCCAAAGAACTACTCAAGCGCATTGAACAACTTTCTACCCCTGCTTTTAAAAAGCAAATGCGCGAACGTTTTGGCATCAACACCACCTATGCGGTCGGCACCCCGGTAACGGCGCTACGAAAACTAATCAAAACGCTTCCCCGGCCCGACCAAGCATTGGCTGACGAGCTGTGGGCCAGCGGGATTCATGAAGCGCGCATTATGGCTTCTATGCTCGCAGACGCCACCCATATCACCCGCACCCAACTGGACAGCTGGGCCTGCGTTATTAACTCGTGGGATTTATGCGATGCCTGCGCGTGCAATTTGTTTTGTAAAGTAAAAAATCCGGTTGCGCTGGCCGAACATTGGATGAAAAAAGAAGAAGAATTTGTCCGCCGGGCCGGATTTGCCACCTTGGCCTTTTTAGCCATGCCCCGCGCTAAAACCGAGGACAAAGATTTAATCAAACTTCTTCCGTTTATTAAAAACCACGCTGCCGACCCGCGCCCCATGGTTTATAAAGCCGTGAATTGGGCACTTCGCAATATCGGCAAGAAAAACCAATGTCTTACCCCCCATGCACTGGCCTGTGCGTATGATATTTTGGACCTGTACGCCGACAACCGTACCGCCCGGTGGGTGGCCGATAATGCCTTGTGGGAGTTACATACCCCCAAAGTTAAAGCCATGCTCGCGCTACGCAAATAACCCCCGCAAACGTCTAAATATAGTAAAATAATAGGGTATGCTATTACCTAGAATTTTAACTGCCCTCATTGGCATTCCCGTTATCTTAGCCGCTATCCATTTTGGCGGTATCGTTTACATGGCCTTTATCGGCTGTGTAATCCTGTTTTGCTTATATGAATATGCCTTAGTGCTTACCTCGGGCAAAAAGCCGGTCCATTTGCTTAGTTTGATGTTATTTGGGGCTCTGATGGGCGTTGTGGCTGTATTAGGCCGTGCGCAGGGGCTTAATTTGGAACTGCCGGACAATCTCTATCCTTTTACCATCAGCCTGGTTTGTTTCGGTATTTTGTTTATAGAAATTTTAACGCCCAAACGCTCGTGGGAACGGGTGGCTAACACCTTTACCGGCGTATTTTTAATTCCCTGGGCGTTGGCCCACATGATTAATCTGCGCGATATTCCTTCCTACGGTGAATATTTAACGCTTTTTATGATTATTACCGTTTGGGTGAGCGATACGGGTGCCTATTTTTCCGGTCGTTTCTTTGGAAAACACAAACTGAATAAAGAAGTCAGCCCGAAAAAAACTTGGGAAGGCGCTATCGGCGGAACACTACTGGCGGTAGGAGCCGCCGCCTTGATGCGCCATTTGTTCTTATCCACCTTTTTATCGGTTAAAAGTGCGTTGTGGCTGGGGCTTTTAATTGCGGTAGTGGGCCAAGTGTCCGACTTAGCCGAATCCGTATTAAAACGTACCACCGGAGTAAAAGATTCGTCTAATTTGCTCCCCGGCCATGGTGGATTTTTGGACCGGTTTGATTCTTACCTCTTGCTGGCCCCGTTGTTTTATTACGTCGTATTATTTGCTTTGAAAGTGCAACTATGAAAAATATTGTTATTTTAGGTTCTACCGGCTCTATCGGTACTTCTTCGTTAGATGTTATCACCCACTTGGGGGAAGATTTTCGCGTTTTGGGTTTATCGGCAAACAACAATACAGACTTGTTTCTTAAACAAATCAATCTTTTTAAACCTAAATTTGCAGCCGTTTTAAATCCCGAAAGTTACGAAAAAATCAAAGACCAAATTCCCCCGCAAACCCGCTTACTTCCGCCGGAAATTGACAGTTTGTGCTTTATGGTCTCCTTACCAACGGCCGATTTAATTATCAACGGTGTCGTCGGTGCAGTGGGATTTCAGCCGCTAGTAGCCGCTATTAAAGCCGGCAAAACAATTGCCCTAGCCAACAAAGAACCTATGGTTATGGCCGGCAAAACGTTGATGACGGAATGCGAACGCTGGCAGGCGGCTATTATCCCGGTGGATAGTGAACCCTCGGCCATTTTCCAATGTTTAGCCGGCATGACGGGAGCTCACG
Source organism: uncultured Elusimicrobium sp. (assembly GCA_902794125.1). GTDB lineage: Bacteria > Elusimicrobiota > Elusimicrobia > Elusimicrobiales > Elusimicrobiaceae > Avelusimicrobium. Next base: position 17,893 of record CADBFX010000017.1, read on the forward strand.
GATATCACAAAATTTCAGACCAAATTTCTAAAGTATTTTTAACCGCTTCCGGCGGACCGTTTGCTAAACGTAAAAACTCGCTTTCCACGGTTACCCCCGCCGAAGCACTCAACCACCCACGTTGGAAAATGGGCAAAAAAATTACAATTGATTCCGCCACGCTGATGAACAAAGGGTTTGAATCCATTGAAATTATGAATCTGTTTAATTTGCCCGAAGAAAAGGTGCAAATTGTGATTCATCCGCAATCAATTGTTCACTCCGCAGTAGAATTTTACGACGGTGCTATTTTAGCACAACTGGGCGAGCCGGATATGCGCGTACCGATTCAATACGCTATTACATACCCCAAGCGTTTGCCGGGCCCGGTTAAAAAATTAAATTTATTTGAAGCCGCCAAATTGGAATTTTTTGAACCGGATTTGGACCGTTTCCCGTGCTTAGATTTGGCTCTCGTGGCCGCACGCCGCGGGGGTGTATATCCGTCCATTTTAAGTGCGAGCGACGAAATTGCCGTAGATGCATTTTTAAAAGAAGAAATTAAATTTACGGACATTGCAAAACTAATTTACACCGTCTTAAAAGCGGCCCCGCAAAGTAGCGGAGTAGCTACGTTAAACCAAGCGTTGGAAGCTGACGCCTGGGCACGGGAAGCTGCGCGCATTTGTCTAACGGAAAAAGCCTACACAAAGGCCATTATTTAGGAGTATTATGTTATTATCCATTGTTGCCGTTTTAGTTGTCTTAAGCCCGATTGTAATTATTCATGAATTTGGGCACTATTTAGCCTGCCGCTTAACCGGCATCCGCGTGAACGAATTTGCCTTTGGGTTTGGCAAAATTCTGTGGCATAAAAAAGTGGGCGATACGGACTATCAAGTCCGGGCGATTCCCTTCGGCGGATTTGTGGAACCGGCCGGCCCGATGTTCCACCCAGAGGATGCCAAAGAGCCCCCCAAGCCGTACGAATTTGCCGCCAAAAAATGGTATGCCAAATTTTTTATGGTCGTCAACGGAGCCGTATTTAATTATTTATTAGCGGCTGTTATTTTCGGCGTACTTATTTATATTCAAGGCATGCCGGAAACTGATCCGCTTAAATTGCCCGCCGCCGTCGGAACGCTCGCCGACGGATATCCGGCCGCTAAAACCGGTCTGCAACCCGGTGATGTGATTACCGCCATCAACGGCCAATCCGTTACCAACTGGCAAGAATTAACCGATTTGTTAGCCGCCCGCAAAGGCGATTTGCACTTGACCTACACCCGGGAAGGCAATTCTCTTTCTGCCGTCGTGCGCAATAGCGATTTCAACCCCGATCGCCCCACCATTTTGGGAATCACGGTTCAACCTACTTACCATGCCGTATCGTGGTGGAAAGCCGCCGGACTTGGGTTTTATCAGTGCTATTATTGGACGAAATTTTCGTTAGAATCGTTAGGAAAAAGTTTTTCCAAACGCAAAGCGCCGGAACTAGCCGGCCCGATTGGAATTGTCAATGTAATTCACCAATCTGTTCACCGCAGCTTATTAGATTTTGTGTTTTTAATTGCCATGCTTTCCGTGGCGGTAGGGATGTTTAATCTGTTCCCGATTCCGATACTGGACGGAGGATATGCACTTGTGTATTTATGGGAAGGGTTAACCCATAAATTGCCGACGGAAAAAACACTCAATATCGCTGTGAATATCGGCATGTATATTTTGATTTTACTGTTTGTTTATGCCTCGTATTCCGACGTAAAACGCATTTTCTTTAAACCCAAACTGGCGGCGGAGGAAACTCAACCCGCCGCGACGACCGATTTATCCCAGGAGCAAAAAAATGTACAAGACTAGAGAAGTAAAAGTAGGTCCTTATAC
>CADBFX010000018.1 GCA_902794125.1 uncultured Elusimicrobium sp.
TCCGCCTTTCAACTCCCGTCGCACACCAAGCAGTTGGTGTGCTTACGGACCTAAAAACAAAAACCCACGATTGTGGGTTTTTATTTTTACCCCCGGCGGGAGTTGAACTCGCAACCTCTTCCTTAGGACGGAATCGCTCTATCCAATTGAGCTACGGGGGCGTAAATTATTTGCGGCCGGTTTTGCGCGCCGAAGATTTTTTGGCAACTTTTTTCTTGGAGGTAACCGCTTTTTTAACAGCGTTTTTCTTAATGACTTTACGAGCCGTTTTTTTGGTAGTTATCTTTTTGGCTGTTTTTTTAGGCGCAGTTTTTTTCGTCTGTTTTTTAGGTTGAGCCTTTTTTGATTTGCGGGCAGGAGCAGCTTTTTTCTGTTTCGCCGCTAAAGCGAGTTGGGCTTTATGTAACAACTTAGCCAACGGGCTGCGCGCCTTTTCCGGCTCGCCCAGCACGTTGGTTTTAAGACGGGGCTTCATAGCACTGTGGAGTTTACGCGTGCGAAAATCTTGCGTGGGAGCTTCTAAAATTCCGGCGCGCAATGCTTCGCGGCGAAGCGTAGCTACCGCCCGTTCTTCTATTTGTCGTACCCGCTCGCGCGATAATCCCAACAAATCTGCCACTTCGCCCAACGTTTTCGGTTCATTATCATCTAACCCATAGCGCATAATGACAATCTGGCGGTCGCGGTCGTTCAAATCTTCCATGCTTTTTTTGATGCTGTTTTGGTTTTCATTTTGCAAAAACACATCGTGCGGATTGCCTTTTCCGTCGTCGCTAATCAAATCTTCCAACGTCATTTCATCTTCATCATAAACAATAGACGTCAGTGAATCCACCCCTTTGGCAGCACTTAACGTATCCATAATGGATTTGACTTGCCGGGCACTTAAATTCAATTCTTGTGCCATTTCGTTTAACGACGGATCCCGCCCGTTGGCTTCTTTCAGTTCGTTCCAAGCGCGGAACCATTTTTTTAAATTGCCCCACGCGTGCGACGGAATTTTAATAGAACCGGATTGTTCTTCAATATATTTGCGAATATACTGTTCTATCCAGTATACCGCATACGTAGAAAAACGATACCCTTTAGCAGGTTCAAATTTATCAATGGCCTGCAGGAGGCCCAAGTTTCCTTCTTCAATTAAGTCCATCAGTTCCATACCGGGGCGCAAAAAGCGTTTGGCCGTCGGTATAACAAGCCTTAAATTCATTTCAACGATTTTGTTTTTTGCCGCCGCATCACCTTTTTTGGCACGACGCCACAACCGGGTCATTTCTTCCCGGTCTGTTTCCTGGGTCAGTTGGCCCAAGTGTTTAAAATACTCGTTGATGCTATCTAAAGAAACCTCGTTTTCCATATATTAACATCATATCAAACTTTTACTACTTCCTCCAACTGTTTTAATTAATTTTTTTCAGGGAATATTCTTTTGATTTTCTTAATTCAGGCTATCAACGTCCCTAATTAATTTTACTTGATTCAGATAAAAACAAAACCAAAATATGCTTTAATATTTAGAGGAATGCAAAATATAATCTCTATTTAAAAAGGTAATTTTTTCACCCCAAAATTCTATACGCAGCCCCCAAATAAATGGGCATAAAAATTATTTAATGCTAAAAGCTTTTCCATGTTATTTTCCTCTTTAACATTTTTATTTTATTTTTTACCCATAACGGTACTAGCATATTACGGATTTCGCCGAAAACGAAGAAACATCGTTCTACTACTTGCCAGTATATTTTTTTATGCTTGGGGAGAACTAAGATATTTACCAATTATATTTGTCACCATAACCATTACCTACGTCGGAGCATTGGTTATTGAGCGGTTTAAATACAAAAAAAGTTTATTGGCATCATTTATTTTATTGGATTTAGCCCTGCTTTTTTACTTTAAATACACCAACTTCTTTTTAGAGAATTTGAACCAAATATTTCATCATCAATGGTCCTTAAAAGTTATACTACCCTTGGGAATTTCATTTTACACCTTTCAATCCTTATCCTATTTGATAGACGTATATCGCGGGCAGGTAAAGGCTCAGACAAATTACTTAAAGATAGCCCTATACATTTGTTTATTCCCGCAATTAATTGCCGGACCTATTGTCAAATATCATGATGTCGTAGATCAGATTGATCATAGAGAAGAAACGGTTGATAAAGTTTATTATGGCATCCGACGCTTTATTATCGGCCTTGCTAAAAAAGTTCTGATTGCGAACACGTTGGGTAGCATTGCAGATACAGTATTTGAACTGTTAGTGGAAAATGATGGAATTCAAGTGGGTATTGCCTGGCTGGGAACCATTTCTAGGACTTTACAGGTGTATTATGATTTTAGTGGTTATTCGGATATGGCAATAGGGTTGGGAGCTATCTTTGGTTTTAAATTTTTGGAGAATTTCAATTACCCTTATATCTCAAGATCTATGAGTGAATATTGGAAGCGGTGGCATATTTCACTAGGTGCTTGGTGTAAAGATTATATCTACATCCCGATGGGAGGTTCCCGCGTAGCCCCCTGGCGCATTTATTTCAATTTATTTGTTTTGTTCGTCGCAATAGGTTTATGGCATGGAGCGACCTGGAATTTCATTGTTTTTGGTGCGCTAAATGCCCTTTTTATTATGGGAGAACGATTGACGGGATATAATAAAAAAGAGTTTAATGGAAGCTGGGGGGGTTTTCAATATCTGTACACGGTCCCTATTTTTATTTTAAATGCAATTTTGGCTAATACGGATACATTGAAACATTCTGTAATATGCATTAAAAGTTTGTTTGGCACCGTGATACCCAAAAATATTAATTACGGTTTTCCCTTTTATATTGATAGAATTGATGTGATTGTGTTGGTGATTTCCGTGTTATGTTGTATTCCTATTTTTAAAAATATGCTAACGTGGGGAAACAAATATTGGATATGCGGAGTATTAATTGATATATGGCTTTTCTTCTTACTATTCGCCTCTTGCCTCCAATTGGCTGCTTCTTCATACAATCCTTTTATCTATTTTAGGTTCTAAAGAGAATGAATATGATGAAATATGACGATGATAAGATTGAATATATATCACAAGATGAGATAAAAGACTTGCAATTAAGTCTTTTTAACCAACAATTGCAAAGGGCCAATTGCACACAAGCATATCGGGGAAAATTGCCAAACAAAATTAACAGTTTCTCTGACATTAAAAATATCCCCTTTACCACAAAAGAAGATCTGCGTCAGAATTTTCCATATGGGTTTTTAGCTGTTTCAAAAGAAAAAATTGCGCGGTTTAATGCCAGCAGCGGCACAACAGGAATCCCGACGTTAATATTCTTTACCCAACAAGACATTGATTATATAACAAAACGTGGAATTCGTCATCTAAATATGGCAGAGCTAACTTCCGATAATATTGTTCAAAGCATGCTTGGCAGTGGTCTATTTGTGGGTGGTTGGTATCACAATTTGGCAGCTTTTGGACGTGGAATAACTATCTTACCAACTGGTACCGGAAATACAAAAAGGCAAATAACATTACTTAAGCAATTAAAAGCAGATTGTATTTTCACAACGTCAGGTTATCTGCAATATTTATTAAGTCAATTGACAGAAAAAGATTTGGCTGATATTAATTTAAAAAAAGCTCTCGTGGGAGCAGAACCTCTTTCCAGATCTTTTTGCGAAATAGCGCAAAAGAAGTACGGGATAGAAGTTTATGAATCGTATGGGATGACGGAGATGGGAGGCCCCTTATCCCATGAATGCTCTCTACATAAGGGGCTACATGTGGCCGAAGACCAAGTTTATATTGAAATTATAAATCCGGAAACGGGAGAAAATGTCCCCGATGGAGAATACGGGGAATTGGTCATAACCCCCCTACAACAAGAAGCAATGCCTTTTATCCGTTACCGGACGAGAGATATTACCCGAATTATCCCAAACCTTTGTCCTTGTGGGAGAACACACCGCAAAATAGAACCCCCTTCGCATCGCGCAGATGATATGATTATTGTAAACGGTGTTAATATTTTCCCTTCTCAAATTGAAGAATGCATCTATAAACATTTACCTGTTTCGACAAATTATTTGGTCCATATTATAAAAAATGAAGGACTAAAAAAAGTAGTAGTGGATATAGAATTAACAAAAAATTTATTAGTAGACGAGGGATGCTTGAAAAAATTGGAAAAAGATTTAACACAAACACTCAAGTCATATATTACGGTGTCTCCAAAATTAAATTTCATTTCTCAAGGAACTCTGCCCGACATTCAGGGGAAAGTGAAAAGAATTCTAATGGAATAGCAAAAGATGAAATCCTATAAATTATTTTTTATATTTTTGGGAACTTTAGTCTCTTTTGGGCCTTTCATAACAGATATGTATCTGGTAGCACTACCAGATATGATGAAATATTTTGATGTAGATATGCCCACCATTCAATTGACATTAACTTTTGCCATGTTGGGGCTAGGTTGTGGACAAATTGTTTTCGGGTATATAGGAGATAAATATGGACGCAAGTATCCATTAATTGGTGCTCTAGTATTGTTTACAATTTCTACCTTTTTTAGCATATGCTTTAAAAATATAAATTTATTCCTCTTTATTCGTTTTATCCAAGGGTGCTCCGGGGCGGGTTGTATTGTTTTAGCTCGTTCTATTATTCCAGATTTATTTAAAAAAGAAACATTGGTCAAGGCAATATCTATTACAACTTTGATTTACACAGTTAATAGGATCGTTTCCCCATTACTCGGAGGATTTGCATTTCAATTGGGCGGATGGAAATTTATTTTTATGTGCTTATTGATATTGGGTATAGCTCTTTCGCTTTCTGCCTGTTTTATGCCGGAAACAAATATAAAAAGAACAGCTTCAAAATCCTCTTTGAAAACCTTAATAAGAAACAAATCTTTTTTGTATTTTACCTGCGCTTTTACATTTATTTTAATCATGCAATTTGCTTATATCGCTTCTTGTCCTTTTATCTTTCAAAAGCATTACCTAATTTCTCCCCTGCTATTTAGTTTTATTTTCTCTTTTAATGCCGCTATTTTCGGAGCAGGAGCTTTCTTGCCCGCCAAGGTAGAAATAAACAACAAAATCACAAAAAACATCTGTTTGGCTCTCCTATTGTCGTGTATCGCTTTAATATTCATTCCTGCCATAAACGCAAGCGCCTATTTGTATGAATTTATTTTGATTATATTTCGTCTCTTAACAGGAGCCTGTTTTACGATATTTATGTCAAAAGCGTTGGATTCCTGCAGAGAAAATGCAGGGGTTGGAGCCGCTTTATTGGGCACATTTTACTTTTTATTCGGAAGTATTATAACTCCTCTCGTTGGTTATGGAAATATTCTATACTCCAGCGCTATGGTAATGTCCGTTTTTGCAGGTTTAACTTATTGGATATCTCGGAAAGTTTTTAGATTAAATGAAATCCAAGGGAATATAGAATAACTCGTGTATGAAGAAGTATAAAATCTTTATTTCAATTTGTGTTTTAGTTGTTTTAGTTATCCCCCTTTGTCACATAAATCCAGACAAAACTTCCAAGCAAGAAAATCGTGATTTAGCAGTATTCCCCAGTATAAGCAAGGAAGGGAAGCTAAACTATGATTATGGAAAAGAGTTTGAAGCCTGGTTGGGAGATCGGTTCTGGGGAAGAGAGGCATTGATCGGTGCCGGATTCCAAACCATATATAAAATCAACGGAAAAATAGAAAACAAACAGGCGTTGATGTCTCCTGATGGGATGATCTTTGACAAAGATAGAATCAAGTCCATTTGTACTCCAATAAATAAAGAAGAATTCAATAAAATAAAATCCAGTTTAAAATCACTAAAAACCTGGTGTAATTCACACAACATAAAGCTATACATTTTTATTTCCCCTGACAAAGAGGACGTATTTCTTGACCAATTTGCTGATCTTCTTCAAAAATGTGAAAGAGATTCTGTCTCTAATTTTATATCAAGAATAAAAAGGGAATTGGATATAGATATCTTATACAATAAGGATATCTATAAAGAAAATCATAAAGAATTTACGTTTGCACACACAGATCATCATTGGACAGAGTACGGTGCTTTATTAACCTATCAAGAACTGTCTAAGCGAATCAAAAAAGATTTCCCCGACTTTACCATATTGTCAAAATCAGATTTTAATGTATTCTACAACACATATCCTAGATCAGGAAATTTTGACAATTTATTTGAACGACCCTTTTATAACGGATCGAATTGTGCCACGTTAGGATTATTCAATAAAAATTGTCCCCTAACACATAGATATGCATATTATGACCATAAAAAATTAAAGCACTTAAATGTCGAACATGGCCCCATTGGGTGGTCTCGCCTCACCAATTTTTTAGATTCAGAAAATAATTTAAATGTCACTTTATTAGGGGAATCCCATGGCGGATTTTTAATGTCCTTTCTTCCTTATTCCGTCCGGAACGTTTTCATGATTCGTACAAATAATTTTGAAAACAATGTTGAAAATATTTACGATATGAAGAGATTTGAAAAACTCATTTTAGATTTCAAAACGGATATTCTTTTAATATATTTTTCATCTTCTACTCTGAAACACTTTTCTAATTTTTACGATTGATAAGTTCAAGATATAATCAATATAATCCATAGCATAAGTTGTCTCAACTCTTTAAAATCGTGTTATAATGAAAAGTAGTGTTATAAGGAGGCAACTATGCAACCCTTACAAGAACGCAAATCTTTTTTACAAATCGTCTACATGTGTTTAGGTTTTTTCGGTATTCAGTTTGGCTGGGCCTTGCAAATGGGAAATATGAGTGCCATTTATTCCCGGCTGGGAGCCAGCGAGTCACAGATTCCGCTATTATGGTTGGCCGCCCCTGTGACGGGACTTTTGGTCCAACCTTTAGTAGGATACTTTAGTGACCGGACCTGGTGCCGCTTGGGCCGGCGGCGGCCTTATTTTTTAGGCGGCGCAATTTTTTCCACATTTGCACTTATCTTAATGCCGCAAGCATCCGCCATTTGGATGGCTGTTATTGCACTGTGGATTTTAGACACATCTGTTAATGTAAGCATGGAACCTTTCCGCGCGTTTGTGGGTGATTTACTTCCCGAAAGCCAACGCAAAACCGGCTACGCTATGCAAAGTGTAATGATTGGTGCGGGGGCGGTTATTGCTTCTTTCCTGCCGCAGATTCTAACGGCATTGGGCGTAAGCACCGAAGCTCCGCTGGGGCACATTCCCGCCACAGTGCGCTATTCTTTTTACATCGGGGCCGTTGTGCTACTTATCGCCATCATTACCACCGTTTCCACTACCCCCGAATATCCGCCGGCCGATATGCAAGCGTTTGAACAAAGCAAAAAAGAGCCGTTTGACCCTTTGAAATCGCTGCGCGAAATGGGCCGCGCCTTTGTTACCATGCCTTCCACCATGCGCCGCTTGGCCGTAGTACAATTTTTTACCTGGGCCGCTTTTATGGTGATGTGGGTTTACTTTACGCCGGGGATTGCGTCCGGCGTGTTCCATGCGCAACCCGGAACACCGGCCTACGAAGCTGCCGCCAACTGGGGCAGTTCGTGCTTTGGCGTATATAACGGAGTAGCGTTTATTTTCGCGTTTGCACTCTTGTGGTTAACTACCCGTTTTTCCGCCAAAAAAATCCATATTATTTGTTTAACAATCGGGGGATTGGGGTTAGGCTCTTTAGGATTAACACTCGTCGGAGTGCAATTTTCTAAATTAGGGTTGTTAATCCCCATGGTGTGTATTGGAATTGCATGGAGCAGCATTTTATCTATGCCATATGCTTTATTATCCAACGCACTCCCCCCTGAAAAAATGGGTTTTTACATGGGTGTATTTAACTTTTTCATCGTCATTCCGCAAATCTGCGTAAACTTATTCTTTGGTTCGTTTATGAAATACTGCCTGGGCTCCAGTGCGATTGCGGCCGTCGGCATTGGCGGATTAAGTTTACTGGTAGCCGCAGCATTTACGTTACGCGTACAAGATAAAACACAGGGATAACTTATGAAAGTCCGTTTTCATATACGCTATCAAACTCTATGGGGACAAACCCTACACGCGGTTGTGTACCGTTTTGGGGCTACCGCTGTTGAGCGCAAAATTAACATACCGCTTCACACGCAAGACGGACTTCATTGGGAAGGCGAAATCCAATTATTACTTAAACAACCTCTCCGCCTTTCGTATCATTACGAAGTACGCCAACAAACCCAAGTGTTGCGCCGGGAATGGCAACAAATCGCCCGCGTAGTTTATTTAAATCCGCAAGTTCCTTTTTATGAAATACACGACCAATGGCGCGATTTACCAGCGGAAACTTGGATGTACACTTCTTGTATGACGAGTGTATTCCACCCGCGTTCTTTTGCTATTCCCAAACAACTCTCAGCCGCTAAAACGATTCTTTTGCGCGTACAAACCGCACGTCCGCAAGGTGGAAGTAGCGTATGGTTGAGTGGAGCTTGCAAAGAATTGGGCGAGTGGAACCCCGCCTTGGCTTTGCCGCTGGAGGAAACCTCTCCCAATGAATGGAGTATTACGTTAGATACGTCGCTTTTTGACGAAGTAACCGAATATAAGTTTTTCGTGCGGGACGGACAAGGCGAAATTTATTGGGAACAAGGCCCCAACCGTTTATTAGACCCCTTCCTTCTAACCGAAAACGGAGCGTATGTTCTCTCAGATCTGCGACCGCAATTTGCACCCGCCAAACCTTTCCGCGCCGCCGGAGTGGTAATCCCGGTGTTTTCGCTTCGCTCGCAAGGGAGCTGGGGTGTAGGCGACTTTGGCGACTTAAAAAAACTGACCGATTGGGCCGTAAAAACGGCTCAACACGTTATACAAATTTTACCTATTAACGACACCTCTCTTACTTACACCTGGCAGGACTCCTATCCATATAACGCCTTGTCCGTTTATGCATTCCACCCGATTTACACGGATATACGTCAACTCCCCCCTTTGCGCGACAAACGGCTAGCTCCGGAATTAGAAGAAGAAGGAGCCCAACTCAATACGTTGGCACAAGTGGATTATGAAAAAGTGCTTCAGTTAAAATTGCAATTTTTGAAGGCTTCTTTTAAACAAGACGGGAAACAAGCATTGAGTAGTGCAGAATTTCGTTCCTTCTTTATGGAAAACAAATCATGGCTCCAGCCCTACGCTATGTTTTGCGTGTTAAGAGACCTCTATCATACGGCCGATTTCAGAAAATGGCCTCGGTTTTCTCCCGTCTCCGCTCATGACATTTCCCAATTCTGTGCTGAAAAATCTATACATATCCTGAAAATCCAATTTTGGTATTATGTGCAGTTTATTTTACACACCCAACTGCTCGGAGCCGTCTCTTACGCCCGCAGCAAAGGTGTCATTTTAAAAGGGGACATCCCCATCGGCATTTCCCCCAACAGCGTGGATGCCTGGGTGGAACCGCGGCTTTTCCATTTGGATGTACAGGCCGGTGCCCCACCGGATGATTTTTCAGCCACCGGGCAAAATTGGGGATTCCCCACTTACAATTGGGAGTTAATGGCCCGCAACGGATACCGCTGGTGGATGCAGCGCTTGACCCATATGGCCCGCTATTTTGATGCTTACCGCATTGACCATGTGCTGGGTTTTTTCCGCATTTGGCAAATCCCAATGCACAGCGTGGAAGGCCTCTTGGGGCATTTTTCCCCGGCTCTGCCGCTTAGCAAGCAAGAAATAGAACGCTTCGGTCTGTTTTTCCGCCCTTCGTTATTAACACCTTATATTGATGAAAACCTTATCACGGAATTGTTTGGAGAAAATGCACCCCGCGTAAAAAAGAAATATCTCTTGCCGACGCAAGACGGCTTCTACCAACTGCGCCCGGCGTATGACACGCAACGTAAAATTGAAGAACTAATTCCCGGCAAAGATGAAAAATCACAGCAACTCCGCAAAGGATTATACGCCTTGGTATCAAACGTGCTTTTCGTAAAAGATGATACCCAACCCGAAGGATATCACCCTCGTATCGCAGCCTTAACCAGCTCTGCTTTTAAAGCGCTTAGTGAAAAAGAACAGGCGGCCTTTACACATTTGTATAACGATTTTTTCTTCCACCGACACAACGATTTTTGGAAGCAAGGAGCACTTAGAAAACTCATTCCGCTTACTCAATGCACGCGGATGTTGTGCTGTGCGGAAGACTTGGGGATGATACCGGATTGCGTGCCGGAAGTCATGCAAAAACTCCAACTGCTAAGTTTGGAAATTCAACGTATGCCCAAGCACTTGGGCGAAACGTTTGCCGATACGCGTCGTTATCCGTATGTATCAGTGGCTACCCCGTCCACGCACGACATGTCCACCTTGCGCGGTTGGTGGCAAGAAGATGCAACGCTTACCCAACGCTTTTATAATGAAGTACTTGGCGAATACGGCCAAGCTCCCGCCCAAGCGCCGGGGTATATATGTGAAAAAATCTTGCGGATGCATTTGGAGAGCCCCTCTATGCTGGCGTTGATTTCGTTGCAAGATTGGCAAAGCATGGACGAGACCTTACGCGCACCAAACCCGGAAGCGGAACGCATTAACATTCCCGCCCATCCGCACCATTATTGGCGTTACCGCATGAACATCACACTGGAAGAATTATTACAAAAAGATTGGTTTAATAATAAAATTAAAGAAATGATTACCAAGACAGAACGATAAAAAAACCCCGGTTTTTTACCGGGGCTTTTAGTGATAATAATGCGGATGTTTACAGCGGGATGTTCCCCTTGTGTGGGTTGCGTTTCGGGTCGCGCTTGGTGCGCAACACTTGGAAAGCTCTCACAATTTTAGCACGCGCTTCGGCCGGTTCAATAATCTCATCAATAGAACCATTAGTGGCCGCCTGATAAGGAGAAGCGAACTTATCGGAATACTCCTTCGTCATTTTCATTTTAAGAGCTTCTTTTTTAGCATCATCCTTTTCGGCCTTTAAGTCGCGCGAGTACAAAATTTCCACCGCCCCGCGCGGGCCCATGACGGCAATTTCTGCACTGGGGAAAGCAAAGTTAAAATCACCGCGCAAGAATTTAGAACCCATAGCAATATATGCACCGCCGTAGGCTTTGCGAAGTACCAACGTTACTTTTGGAATAGACGCTTCGGAATAGGCGTATAATAACTTCGCGCCGTGGCGGATAATACCGCCGTGTTCCTGTTGCACGCCGGGCAAATAGCCGCCGGTATCCACCAAGGTCAAAAGCGGGATATTAAACGCATTTAAAAAGCGGATAAAGCGGGCTGCTTTGTCGCTCGCGTCGCAATCCAACGCACCGCCTAAGTGAGCCGGGTTGTTGGCCACCACGCCCACCACCTGCCCGCCTAAACGGATAAAACCCGTTACTACGTTTTTTGCAAAATTTTGGTGGATTTCAAAAAAAGCGTAATCGTCGGCTAACCGCCAAATCACGTGATGAATACGGAAGGCCTTTTTGGGATCCATTTCGCATACGCGCTCCAATACCGGGGTCGGGCGGTTTGCTAAATCGCTCGTGGTATCTAACGGCGGTTTTTCTTCGCAGTTTTGCGGCAAGAAGGAAAGCAGTTCGCGCACCTGGCGGAAGCAATCTTGTTCCGATTTGGCTACAAACTGGCACACACCGCTTTTTTCGCTATGCGGGGCACTACCGCCTAAAGAATCAAAATCCACTTCTTCCCCGGTAGCAGCTTTTACGGCACCCGGCCCGGTGATAAACATATGGCTGATACCTTCCACCATAAAAATAAAATCGGTTAATGCCGGGGAATACGCAGCCCCCCCCGCACACGGACCTAAAATAACGGAAATCTGCGGGATTACGCCGGAAGCTTTTACTTCCTGGATACGCGCACCGCCGGAGTCAAAAAGTCCAATGACCGGAATTTTGGCTTCAATAGCGCGGTCCATCAAATCGGCAATTTTGCGTGCATGGGCCAAACCCAAGGATCCACCCAATTGTGTAAAATCTTGCGCAAATAACGCCACCTCGCGCCCGTTAATGCGGCCAAAGCCGGTAATTACGCCGTCGCCTTTAATGTGTTTATCTTTAATGCCAAAGTCCGTGCAGGAACTTTCCATTAAACTTTGGATTTCAAAAAAAGAATCTTTATCTAGAAGGTAAAGAATCTTTATCTAGAAGGTAAGAAATGCGTTCGCGCGCCGTCATCTTGCCCTTTTCGTGTTGGGCTTTTACTTTGGCTTCACCGGCGCTTTGTTGAGCGTCTTGGAAAATCTGTCTGAATTTTACCAAACTGGCCGGAGCCGGTTCGTTGGATGGTTTATCTAGTCTGGGGTCTTCAAAAAGTTCAATCATACTCCCCTCCCAAATGATTTACTTATATTCTACTAAATAATACAGGCAGAAAAGCCGTTTTATCACTTTTCCGCCGCTACAGAAAATTGAAATCCGGGCAGAAGGGCCGAGGTCCGAAGCACAACAGCGGGGCTGCCCAATTGCTTATACACGCGTAACGCTTCGCCGTAAAACTGCGGTTTTCCCTTTACACAACGCACGTCAAAACTGTTAAGCGTAAGCCCCGTTCCCAGCAGTTTAACAAGGGCTTCTTTTTGCGTCCATAAAGCAGTTAAAAACTCGTCCCCTTCTTGGGTAAGTTCACTCGGGTGGAAAAAATCGGTTTTCCACGCTTCCAGGCGGTGTTCTATTTTTTCTAAATCAATTCCCAAAAAATGGGCCTGCGTGCTTAATGCCGCCACCGCAAAACCGTGGCTGTGCGTTAAACTAAATGCCCACGGCACAGAAGCTCCTTTGATGAGCAATTGCGGCTTACCTGCAGTTTGCGGAAGCACTTCAATTTCCGACAATTCCGCTTCGCCCGTTTCGGCAGCCACCAAGCGCTTTAACGCACATCTGCCCCCGAGCCACTCACTACGCCGTTTGGGAAAACGAAGCGTTTTATAAAACGCTTGTTCCCGGGGGCTTAAAATGGCTTCATCCGGAGGCAGATGAGCAAAATCAACAACTTCTAATTGGTACGTCATGCACTGCTTTATTGACCAATGGCTTGGTACCCGTGGAATTCCACCCACACGTTGCCTTGTGCGTCAAACACATACGCATCGTGCAGGGTTTTTCCGTCCGCCGTGTTACCGCGGTTTACACCGTAGAGGAACAATTGGGCCGGCGGTACTTGGCGGTTAAACACGGCTACTTCGGTAATTCCATCCGGCAACGTCATTTTGTGCTCAATGCTCATATCCTGAAATCCGCAGCATTATCGGGTTAGCTAGTAACGTGCGAGGGCCGTCGTTCCATTGGGGACGCGGAGTGGTGTTATACACCGCGAGTGAGGTTTTTTTATCCACTCGTAAAATTCCACCTAACACTTGGAAAGAAGGACCGTGGAAATACTTTTTATAAATTTCTTCCTTCGTAACTACCGGGGAAGCATTGATACCCGCCATGGCATCGGCTTTTACTTGCGCCCAGGTGGATACAAACCCATCTAACGTCTTGGCAGTAAAGTGACGGCGGGTATTGCCCATTTTGATCCCTTTGCTATTGATAAAGTCCGACTCTATTTCCATAGAGACATCATTCCCTTCGGCTTTACCGATAACGCGCACCGCTTGGGGGCGGTTGCGCAGGAGTTTAATCGGCAAGTAGAAATGGACGTCCTTTAACCCTTGCGGTACATTACCCGTAAGAGCGGTGGCCGTTTCCATAAATGTTTCCAAGCCCATCACGCCCGGCACATAGGGGGTGCCTTCAATAGCGTGGTCGGCCAGGTACGGGTCGCTTTCCAAGTTAAATTCCTTTTCCAAGTGAATTTCGGCCCCTTTTACTAAAGAACCTACCGTCCCTAAAAAGTGTGTAGCGTTGGATGCATCCGGAACAGGAGCAGGCGCCGCTACGGCTTTTTTAGCAGGCGCCGGAGTGGCTCCCCCGTTTCCGCCTTTAGGCGTATCATCCTTTTTGTCGGCCGGAGCTTTTTCGGCTCCTTGCGGGACGATTTCGTCCATTTCTAAGCGGTGTTGATGGTCCCAATCCAAGCGGCCCAGCGAACCCGTAAGCACAATTTCCGGTACGTTTCCATAGACGATTTCGTCTAAGAAAATTTGCATACCGTCTTCGGGGTCCACAAAGTCAACGCCGTTAGAGCGCAGGAACGTTTCCACACCGGCGCGTACACCCATACCTACATTTTTGTAAGCACTCATGGCGATTGCCACCGCGCGGTAACCTTGGTTCGTGAGTGAGAAGGCAGATTTCGCTAAGTAGTCGTTAGCACTGGCGTAATCGCTCTGGCCCAAGTTACCGTATTTACCGGCAATGGAGGAAGCAAAAGCGAAGAAACCGCCGTCCTTAACAATGTTATTAGCGAGGAAGCTGGCAAAGCTCGTGGCTTTTACATCAAAGATGCGGTAGTATTCCGCCGGATCTTTATCGTAAATAAGTTTGGAACGTTCCAACCCGGCAAAATGGATAAGTCCGTCCACACGGCCGTTTTTGGCTTTGATTTTCGTGCAGACTTCCTTGACCATAGAGCTGTTAAGCACGTCGCAATGGTAGTATTCCACTTCGCTACCTAACTCGCGCAGTTTTTGCAAGTTGTTATAAAGCGTAATGGAATCTTTCACACGGCCAAAGGCGCGTTCCAACAGAACAGGCGTAGCCTTTTGGGTCGGGTCGGCTTTCAAATCTTCCCAGATTTGTTTCTTGAGCGCCGCCAATTCGGCTTCGTTCATCGTGGCCCAAACAGGCGTTTTCTCCTGGATTTCAATAATATCCAGCACGATAATTTTGCTATGGTACTGCGCGGCAATCTTTTGAGATAACATCGCTCCGATACCGCGGCCGGAACCCGTAAAGATAATCGTTTTTCCGGCGAGGTCCAAGCGTTTTACGCTGCGGTCCAAGCGAACCGGCACGGACAGGATTGTCGTGCGTTCTCCGCCGCGGGTACCGATCATTAAGCGTAAGTCCCCATGGAGAACTTCGTCCATGGTTTTTTGGGCCATTTCGTCGGGCGTGGTGGTCGGTTCAAAGTCCAAGAGTTTGGCAATAGCGCCGGTGCGTTCGTACACGTCTTTGCGGTAACAGGTGGTTCCGCCGCACAACGCACCCGAGATCGGGTTGAACTCATCCTTGGTGGTATAACCGAACGTACCGTCAATCTTTGTATTTACGGCAAAGAAGGTATCGGCATCCGTGCGGTTGGCAAGCCCTTTTTCAAATACGCGCAAGGCGATAAACAGCGGCATGACGTATTTGGTTAAATCATTATGCGGGCTGGCTTTCTTATCAAATTTCTTAACATTGGCACCCAACAGATACACAATACCTTGGATGTTGGGATCTTCCGCCGCGTATTCTTTCAAAGCGGCTTCGGTTTCTTCGTACGATTCCCAATTTACAATCGTGGTATTTTTGCTGCGGGTTTTGAGCGTGGTAAATACATGGTATTTAACGCCTAATTCTTTGCATTCTTCTTGATACGCTTTAATGAGTTGCGAATTATCTGCAAAGATTAAAACCGTGCGGTCTTTAGACAAGCGTCTGTTTTCCCGTTCAGAAAGCGGAGCCGGAGCTACTACGGTTACACTGCGCAGTTTCTTTTCGTGGCAATGTTCCCCAGCGTATCCTTCCCGTTCCGGGCGTTCCGCCAACGATTCGCGGCGTACAATCGGTTCGGTCGGGTTGGTGGTCAACATAGCATCCGACGGTTTTTCTACTTTACCCGCCTGCGGGACCGCTTCTTGCAAGGTGTTTACATGGATTGTCGGCAAGGCCGGTTCCGCCGGAACTTGCGTAGCAGCTGCGGCAGGTTGCGCGACCGGCGCGGCAGGAGTTGCCACCGGGGCTTGCACCGCCGGGGTAGCCGGTTTACCCGCATTGGCTAAAGCAAAGTTAATGCAATGGCGGATCGTCGGATAGTCCTTGAGTTGGATGCCTTCTTGTTGGGCAATACCGTAATGCTCGCGCATCGCGGCAAAGAGTTCGGCTTGTTTGACCGTATCAATACCCAGGTCGGCTTCCATATCCAAATCTAACTCTAACATGTCTTCCGGGTAGCCCGTTTTGGGGGCAACAACCGGAGCCGGAGCAGGTTGGGCCGCCGGAGTCGGTTGAACAACCGGCGTTACCACAGCTGCAGGAGCAGCCGGGGCAACGGGCGCTACAGCGGCCGCGGGTTTACCCGCATTAGCTAAAGCAAAGTTAATGCAGTGGCGAATCGTCGGGTAGTCCTTGAGTTGGATGCCTTCTTGTTGAGCAATACCGTAATGGTCACGCATTGCGGCAAAGAGTTCGGCTTGCTTGACCGTATCAATACCGAGGTCAGCTTCCATATCTAAATCTAAGTCCAACATATCTTCCGGATAGCCCGTTTTTTCTGCTACCATCGTAACGATTTCTTTCGTTACCGTGGCTTCATCTAACGCCGCGGCTTTGGGCGCAATAGCCGGAGTCACAGGCGCAACAGGCGCAGCCGGGACCGGAGTTACCACAGCAGCCGGCGCAACCGGGGCTGCGGGTTTACCCGCGTTAGCGAGTACAAATTTAATGCAGTGGCGGATCGTCGGATAGTCTTTGAGTTGGATACCGTCTTGTTGGGCAATGCCGTAATGGTCACGCAAGGACGCAAACAGTTCGGCTTGTTTGACCGTATCAATACCCAGGTCAGCTTCCATATCCAAATCTAACTCTAACATGTCTTCCGGATAACCCGTTTTTTCCGCTACCATATTTACTACTTCTTTGGTAACGGTAGCTTCATCCAATGCTTTGGCAACCGGAGCAGTTTTGGCTACAGGAGCCACGGGTGCAACCGGAGCCGCGGGTGCAACAGGCGCAGCCGGAGCTACAGGTGTCACAGTAGCCGCAGGTTTACCCGCGTTGGCTAACACAAATTTAATGCAGTGACGGATCGTCGGATAGTCTTTGAGTTGAATACCATCCTGTTGGGCAATACCATAATGGTCGCGTAAGGATGCAAACAATTCGGCTTGCTTGACAGTGTCAATACCGAGGTCGGCTTCCATATCCAAATCAATATCTAACATGTCTTCCGGATAGCCCGTTTTTTCTGCTACCATATTTACTACTTCTTTGGTAACGGTAGCTTCATCCAATGCTTTGGCAACTGGTGCGGGAGCAGGTTTTGCTACAGGGGCAACCGGAGCCGCGGGTGCAACAGGTGCAGCCGGAGCAACAGGTGCCACAGGGGCAGTTGGAGCTACAGGAGCCGCAGGTTTACCCGCGTTAGCGAGTACAAATTTAATGCAGTGGCGGATCGTCGGATAGTCTTTGAGTTGAATGCCGTCTTGTTGGGCAATGCCGTAATGGTCACGCAAGGACGCAAACAGTTCGGCTTGTTTGACGGTGTCAATACCCAAATCGGCTTCCATATCCAAATCAATATCCAACATATCTTCCGGATAGCCTGTTTTTTCTGCTACCATATTTACTACTTCTTTGGTAACGGTAGCTTCATCCAACGTTTTGGCAACCGGTGCAGGAGCAAGTTTTGCTACAGGAGCCACAGGCGCCGCAGGTGCGACAGGGGCAGCCGGAGCTACTGTTTTTACTTTATCTACAAACGCTTGCGAACCTTCCATCACAAGAGCCGGTTTTACACCGTGTTGGTAGTTGTCTTTAATACGCAAGGTATTTTGAACTACTTCCAACACCGGAGTTTGTTGACCGGAAATTTCTTTGAGCCACGCCGCATGTTTAGCTTCGTCAGCGATGCGCGGTTCTCCTTCTTGCCATGCTTTTTCTAATAAGGTCATACCTAATTGGGAACCAAAACCGGCCGCTAAGCGCAAGGCATATTTAAAGTTGTAATGGCCACCTTTACTTAAGGTAATGCCTTCCAGTTCCGGATCGGCTTCTTTAAAGTTGGCAATCGGTGGCACAAGCCCGGTGTTCAAACAACGCACCGCAATGGCATCTTCTAAGCCAGCTCCCATAGAGTGACCCGTAAAACCTTTGGTGTTGCTGACGATAACATTGCTTACGTCCTTGCCAAAGGTAGATTTTAAGGCGTACGCTTCGGCACTGGCGGAACCACCGCGTGCAGGCGTATACGTTTCGTGTGAAATAAATACAAGTTGTTTGGCAATATCGCTGCGGTTTAAACCGTACCGCTGTTCGGCCGTAGTTACCAAGCGGTTCATCACTTTAGCCACGTGACCTACATCCAAGCGGGTAACGTGGAAACCGCTGTTGGCAATTTCGGTAGATAACAGTTTGGCAAGCGGTTTCATGCCGCGTTTTGCTACTTCGCTTTCTTCTTCTACAACAAGCGACACCGCACCCATGCCTACAATCATGCCGTTGCGGCGGCGGTCAAACGGTAAAGCGGCCTTTGTTACGTCCGCCTCGGTAGTAGCCGCGCCGGAAGCTAAGAAAGCGGTTAAAATCCATTCGCTTACGTTGTCGTTCGTAATGTCGTCTGCGCTAATGACAATAACGCGTTTGCAACGACCGAGCTGAATCCAGTCTTGAGCGACGGCAATGGCTTGTGCCGTAGAAGCACAGGCCGCACTCATAGCGGTGGCCGGCCCGCGGGCACGAATCCATTGGCAGAAGTGCGAATGCGCAATAATAATGGTTTTTAAAATAAATTCAGACGTAAACGCCTGCGGTTCAATTTCTTTATCTTTAAAATTCTGTTGATACCAATTTTCAATTTCTGCTTTTAAAGCCGGGTCCGAAATTTGGGAAATGAATTTATCGCAGAACGCGCGGACTTCTTTGGCTGTTTTATTATTTAAAAGCCCTGTTACGCGTTTAGTCAAATCCCCCATCATGCTGTTAGCAACCGGGAAAGCGGAAGTGAAAATAACGCCGGTTTCGTCAATCATATCAGCCGGCAGGCCCCAACGGTCCGGCAGGTAACCGCCGGTAGAAGTGGGTTTGTAATAAAGCACTAACGGAATACCGGCATCTTTAAGAGCCAAAATACCGGCCGCAATAGCCAGTTGGAAACTGCGGTCCATGGATTTTACCCATTTTGCCGGAAGACCGAATTCTTTTTCCAAGTCAAACGCGCCGCCTTTGGCCGCCAATTTAATAGCCTGCGAAGCAGACGTTAAGCGTTCAAAACGGTGGTTGCCATCTTTGGATTTAATAACAAATTCAACGTGTTTATCAATTTGTTTTTGTTGGATATCCGAAGAGACCGGCTCAATCATATTGCGGCCGGATAAAATTTCGTCGAGCACCCCTTCGCGGAAAATCTTATCCCAGCTGCCGGGGCCGCCCGCGGCAATACCGCTGATCACCACGGATTTGTGTCCGCAAGAGGTATTTCCTTGCGCCCCGCACGCCGGAGTTTGCGGCTTTTCCGCCGCTACCGTTTTACCGGTTACCCACTGGACAAACGCCGGGTTGTAGGTGGAAGAATCTCCCGCCATGTCGGTTCCTTTCCAGTCAATGTGGATGCCGGAAGAAATCAAGTTGGCAAACAAGTCGTTAAATTCCACAATACCGCCTTTTTTGGGGTGGTTGGAAGCGAGCACTTTAATATCCTTCTTGTCGGCCAACGTGTTAGAAGCTAACGCGGAAAGTACGCGTTTGGGGCCGCATTCCACAAACAAGCGTACGCCGGAATCGTAGGTGGTTTGGAGTTGTTTAATCCATTCCACGGAGTGAGAAATTTGGGTAACCATTAAGTCCTTTATTTTTTCCGGGTCGCTGGGGTAAAACTCCGCCGTTACGTTAGTGGTAATCGGCATTTTGGGAGCGTTGAATTTAAGTGTATTTAAAAACGCACGGTACTGCGGCATAGCCGGTTGCACGATAGCCGAGTGGAATGCGTGAGAAACCGGGATTTGCACAGCTTGAATACCCATATCGGTAAACATCTTAATCGCATCATCAATGGATTTAGAAGCCCCGGCAATAACGGTTTGCGTCGGGCAGTTTTTGTTGGCAACCGCCACATATCCGCTAATGCGCGCCAATTCGGGTTCTACCCGTTCCACCGGCGCGGCGATAGAAGCCATTTTACCGTTATCTTCTACGCGAATTTCGCTCATCACTTTACCGCGGGTACAAACCGCTTTCAAGCCGTTTTCAAAATCAAAAATACCGGCGGCTACCGCAGCGGCGTATTCGCCCAAGCTGTGCCCCATGACCACGTCCGGCTTAATACCAAACGAAGACAGCAGGCGCATCATGGCAATATCGGCCGTTAAAACGGCAGGTTGTGTCATTTCCGTTTTCTTAATGGCGGCTTCGCGCTCGGCAATTTGTTCTTTTGTTTCGCCGGGTTTGCTCCACAAGGTTTCGGTCAAGGTTTGGCCGATAATATCCGTCAGCAAGCGGTCCGCTTCGTCAAACGTATCTTGCACAATTTTATATTTGGAGGCCAAATCTTTCATCATGTCCACATACTGCGAGCCTTGGCCCGGGAACATAAAGCAGACTTTCGGTTTAATTTCGCTGGGCGTAAACGGATAAATGCCTTTCATGCGAAGATACAACGATTCTTGTTCCCATACTTCTTGGGAAGAAGCCGTTTTTTTGAAAAATTCAATTTTTTCTTTTAATTTCTCCGGGGTTTCCACATTGATAGTTACGGCGAATTTTCCCGGTTTGGCTACGTGATTTTGATAGGAAATGCGAGGCAAATAAGTCGGGTCCGACTCTATAGCCAGTACGGCTCTGTCTAACACGTTAAAAAGTTCTTGTTTCGTAGCGGCGGAAAAAGTGAGCACATCACTTTGAATTTTTTCGCCCGGCACGTGAAGCGTATAATTACTGCGCATAGTTACAGTCTCCTGTTTAGAGGTGGTAGTAGGTACAACCGTTTGAGCGGCAACCGGTTCGGATTTATGAAGCAGGCTGTCGTTCATTTCTTCTAAGGCTACGTGGAAATTCGTCCCGCCAAAGCCGAAAGCCGATACGTTGGCGCGGCGGATTTTACCATCCGGCCACGGTTCGGTTTTGGTAATTACGCGGAAGGGGCTGGTGCTCCAATCCACGGTGGGGTTCGGAATTTCAAAATTAACAGAGAAGCAATCCCGGCCGCGGCCTTAGCGTGACCGATTTGGCTTTTCACACTGCCAAGCCCAATCGTGCCGGGTTTGGCGTGCGGACCAAAAATTTCATTTAAGGCAGTTAGTTCTACCGCATCCCCCACGCGAGTGCTGGTACCGTGGGCTTCAATAAGGCCCACCTCACCGGGGGTATATTCTACTTGTTCAAAGGCTTTTTCTACGGCAATTTTTTGCCCTTTGGGGTTCGGCGCGGTAATACCTTTACCTTTACCGTCGGAAGAAGCACCTATAGCGCGGATAACGGCATAGACGCGGTCCCCGTCTTTTACGGCATCGGACAAGCGTTTTAAAATCACCATACCGGCGCCTTCAGCCATTACAAAGCCGTCAGCCTTGGCATCAAACGGGCAGGAACCTTTTTCGGACAACGCCCCGATTTTGCAAAATTTAATGTAGGCAGAGGGAGACATCATCTGGTCCACCCCGCCGGCAATAGCCATATCAAAGTTGCCCATGCGTAGGCCATTAACGGCTTGGTCCACCGCCGCTAACGAAGTGGCACACGCGGCATCTACGGTAAAGTTCGTGCCGTGCACATCAAACACGTTGGCAACCCGACCCGCAATTACGTTGGCTAGTTCGCCCGGCATGGAGTCTTCGGTAACCGGAGTAAATTTCTGGCGGACGCCCTCGTCCATTTCGTCTATCATTTTTTGGGCGTCGGCCGGAGTAAGCGATTTATAAGCAGAGGTATTTTTCAGGATTTCGTAAATAAACGGGCGGTTAAGCCGCGTGTTGGACATCTCGTTTTTCATACCGCCCATGGAGTTACCAATAATAACGGCCGTGCGGTTATGGTCAAATTCTTTTTTATCGTACCCGGCATCTTCCAGCGCCATGCGGGTTGTTTCAATGGCTAAGTGTTGCACCGTATCCATTTGCTTGGCAATTTGCGGCGGAATGCGATATTTTAACGGATTAAATTTAAATTCTTGCGGAATAAAACCGCCAATTTTTGAATAAAGTTTATCTTCGGCTTTATGATCGGGACTGTAGAAAAGTTTGTAATCCCAGTAAGAAGCAGGTACTTCGGTAATGCAATATTTTCCGGATTGGATATTGGTCCAAAATTCATCTTTCGTTAACGCACCGGGCATAATCGCGCCGATGCCTACTACGGCTATCGGTTCTAGGTTTTTATTTGTCATTTGTTCTCCTGACGTATTTTCCTCTCTACTTACATACGTCTAGCTGTATAGATATATTTTATTAAATTTGGGAAGGGTAAACAAATTTTAAGGGCGATTTTTTATGTTAAGGGTTGACAAAACCTAATTTGCATTATTAGATTTTTAGGGGTTTTGAGGTCTATTTGGAACAGTTCTCGTCGGAGAGTAGTTTTTTAGAAGTTAAGACTTCTTTATTAAAACAAAAAAACCGCCGCAAAATTAGCGGCGGTTTTGCAAAACTAAATCTATTTTTCTTCCGTTTGTTGCTCCGGGGCCTTCATGTTTTCCAGTTCTTTTATTAAGCTCAGCAAAGTCGGCTGCAATTTTGTGACATATTCTTCTTCAAAAGTGCTAATACGCTGTTCCATGCGGGCCAGCTGTTTAGCAATATCGCTGTCGGATTTGTTTTGGGCAACTTTCAATTCTTCCAAATGATAGTGCAAATCTTTTACTTTTTCTTTCAAATCGGCCAGTTCCAAAGAGGATGACCCTTGCAACGATTGTAAAATAGAAGCCCGCGGTTTAAACGAAGGCTGTTGGGCCACGGTAACCACCTTTAGGTCCTCTACCGGTTCTTCCAAATCGGTTTCGCGCGACAAGGCGGCACGATATTTGGCCGCAAACACAAAAAGCAATACAAAACAAACTGCAAAACCTTTGAATTTTATTTCCGAATACTTGGTGCTTGTTGCGCTACCACCACAAAACACATTCCGCCAAAAAGAAGAACCGCCCCTAAACAGACCAGCGCACGCAGGGCTACGTTTTGCGGTAGCGGGCACAGCCAGTAAAATAATCCGCTAAGCACCAGAAAGGTTAATACCCCAAAAGTATTTATTTTAAAAGTAATTTTCATAAAGTCCCTTTATTAATGACCGTGCCGGTTTTACCGGTTTGGTAATGCACGATACGAATTTCAACTCCCTTTTCTTTCGCCAAGCGCACTGCGTCCGGGTGAAGCACACTGGCCCCGTTTAAAGCCAATTTGTACATTTCATCAAAATCTAATACTTCGTATTTTTGAGCTTTCGTATCCTTATTAGGATCTGCCGAGTAAACACCGTCAACATCTTTAATCATTTCCACGTGGTCGGCCCCCAACTGGGCGGCCAGAAACACGGCAGAAACATCACTCCCCCCGCGCTTGAGCGTAGTAATTTCCTTATTTTCGCCAATCCCCTGAAATCCGGCCACTATGGGTACATTGCCCCCTTCAATTTCCCGTTTGAGACGGTCTCCTTTTAACGTTAAGATATCCGCTCCGGTATGGGTAGCCGTAGTGATAAGCCCAATTTGGGAACCTGTTAAAGATACGGAAGGAACCCCTATCGCCCGCAAAGCAATTGATAAAAGCGCCACGCTCACGCGTTCCCCTGTGGTGATAAGCATATCCAATTCCCGTTTGTCCGGGTCCCGCGCAATACTAAACGCATGGTCTAATAACACGTCGGTTAAATTTCCGTTGGCCGACGCCACCACCACCGGGATAAAACCGGCCGTATAGCGGGCTTTAATTAAATCGGCCGCCATGAGCAATTTTTGTTTATTGGCCAGCGTATTGCCGCCAAATTTCATTACGCAAACTTTTGTCATTTTTTCCTCTTTGCAGGCAGAGTTTCTTTTGCCCCGTGTTGTTCCAACAAGCGAATCACTTGTTGACGGTCTTCCATGCCGGAATGATTATAGTATTTTGCAAAATATAAGGGAGTAAAGCCATAATCTATTTCCCGGTTTACATCTACCCCGGCCTTTATGAGCATTTTGGCAACCGGCAGGCGCGGCATCCCCTGTTCCAAAGATTCCCGCGGGTCCAGCAATACGGCCCAGGCGGTATAACCAAAATTATTTTTTACGTGCGGATCTGCCCCATGCGCCAATAAGAGCCGAACCACTTCCGGACGAGAGGGATGATTGATAGCCTCCAGCAACGGAGTATTCCCCGTATTATTAACGGCATTTACATCCGCACCCGCCTTTAATAAAAATGTAACGGCCGCCTCGTCCCCATGTGCACTGGCCCAATGCAATGCCGTATTCCCTGCGATATCCCGTTTATCAACCGTCGCACCTGCTGTAATTAATTGACGGAAAATTTCTACGGTTGGCCGCCCTTGCAAAATAGCCGCAGGCTGGTCTTGCGTAGTTAAATTAGGGTTGGCCCCGGCTTTGAGTAACAGTTCAACCGTTTTCTCTTGTTTATTCCGCACCGCTTGCATTAAAGCCGAAAGTCCATAATGATTTGTAGCATTTACCTCCGCCCCTTCTTCCAGTAAAAACGCAATCATATCCGGGGACGCTTTTTCGGACAGCATAACTAATACCCGCTCGCCGATTTCGTTGGGCTGATTGATATCGGCACCGTTTTCCAGTAATGGCACCAAAAAACTGGCAGGTTCTTCCCGCAAAGCCGCCAATATTAACAGGTTTCCCTGACGGGTTGGATCTTTTAATTTTTTTGGAGAAAGAGCGGCCTCCACTTCTTGAACGGTCCCTTTCGAAACAATTTTTTCTAAACGGTGATATTGGAAATTATCCCATCCCCAATAAGCAGTTTGACAAATATTAAACCCGAGCGAAACGACTAATACCAATCCCGCCAAATAGTAACTAATTCGGGATTTCTTAAAAAAGAAATACACGCTGGCAGCTCCCAGCAAAGAAGGAATCAACGGATAGACAATCATCGCCCAAATGGATCTTTCTAAATCTGCGTAGGGCCAACCTAACCAAAAAATCTCGGCCGCGCCGATAATGGCCCCTATTCCAAGCCAAGTGGAAGAATCATTTTGAGATAAAACGGAAAAATTCATTGGTAAATAAAAAGAAGGGCGCAACCATACTAGCAAACAAATCAATACAGCAATAGCAGTAGACACATATTCTACAGTCGATACTAACGAGGAGCCCCCCTGGTAACTATCCGCCATCCAGCAGGTAGCCCCAATTACAAGTAGCGGGACAACAAAGCTAAGCAACGGAAAACGTTGCCACCATTTCGCGAGAGGGTATCTCCCTCCGATTTTGGAAGAAAAAGCGCCGGCACACGCCGCCGCGCATAGCACCCAGCCCCCCGGAAAATGAACCGCCAAATATCCGCTGATTAATAAGAACAAACCGGCAGAAAAAAATTTCGGCTGTCGGTACTTCTTAATTTGCTGTTGTAGCGGGGCCCATAATTCTTTCTGTAAATCCATATTTTATTAGTCCCATTTTTGGCGTAATTTTTTAATAACTTTTTTAACTTCCGGTTTGAGCTTTGGATCTACTAAATCTACAAACAGTTTACCGTCTAAATGGTCCACTTCATGTTGAAAAGCCTTGGCTAACAGACCGCGCGCCCGGGTAACGCATTCTTTCCCGGTTTCGTCCAGGTATTTAAGAGTCACGTCCGTAGCTCTTTTTACCTCCGCCCATAAACCAGGCAAAGATAAACAGCCCTCTTCTTCTATTTTTTCCCCGCTTTTAGCCACAATTTCCGGGTTAATAATAACGTAACGTTTCAGAGGAGCATCTTCTTCTTCAGAGGTGGGAATTAAAATAAGCGCCATGCGGTAATCGAGCCCAATTTGGTTGGCCGCCAGCCCTACTCCGTGCACGGCTAAGCACGTTTCTTCCATATCTTTTAACAATTGTGGAAGTTTCGGTTCCAGTTGTTTAAAATCAACCGGTTTTAATTTCTGGCGGAGAATAGGCTCTCCGTATTTTGTTACGCGTAAGATAGCCATATGGGTATTATATAATATGAGAGGAACGTCTGCAAACCACTCCCCCGTTATAAAACTATTTTCATATCTTCCTAAAAAAGATAAAATACATATAATGACAGACAACGAATTAGCCGTTTTATTTGCCTCTTTATCGGCCGGGCGCACCCCCGGGAAACAAGACTTTAACGCCTCTAAAATGTTTTCGCTCCTGGAAGACCCTTTTAGCATTTGGTGCTCTTTCCACGCCCCGCAAGAAGAAGCCGTATCTGAACCGAACCGCTACGAAAATTTAAAAATCCGTACCGACCGTAACACCCGAGACGCTTGGATTAAACAGGAATTTCCGGGCGTTGTATTTATTAGCGGCGAAACGGAAACCGACCGCTTTAAAAATACCTTAGCCGCTATGGCAAAAGGAGAACCGGCCATCGCCAATACCCATTTGTGGAATTTGCCCGAAAATATTTACGGCGGAGTAAATTTATTGGTCCGGTTTGACTCGGCCTCTAGCGTATTTGGTTCATATCATTACCGTATTTTTCAATTCAAACGCGCACACGATTTAAAAGAACATTATGCCTTGCAAGTTAGCTTACTTAACTATATATTAGGATGTATTCAAGGCTACACCCCCGCGGCCACCCGTGTTTTCCTAAAAGGCCGACAAGAAGACGTCATTTTTAATGACCATAATAAACGGCTTTTACGTGAACTATCCTATTGGCGAAATATTCGCGACGGGAAAGCCAAACCCGAAGCCCATAAACCGCCCAAAGCGGCCAGTGCTCCTTGGCGCATTTATGCTAACAAAATTGTTGCACAAGAAAAAAATCTACTAATGTTACCCGGCTTAAACACAGAAATGCGCCAATGTTTAAAAATTAACGGTTTGTACACCACAGACGACGTTGCCCAAGCCGGTTTAGCCAAAATACAAGGCATTTTAGAAGAGCCACACGCCACAGACGCGTATTACAATTCCATTGCTTACCAACAACATAAGCCGGTGTTACGCAATGCCGGGTATTTCCCGCCGCCGGTAAAAAAATACAATTTGTATTTTGATTTTGAAGCTACCGAAACGTTTACCAAAGATAATATTTCGTTTGTGTATTTAATTGGCATCTGGGATAAGGAACAAAACAAATACGTTAGTTTTGTAGCCAAAACACCGGAAGAAGAAATTAAAATTTTTGAACAATTCTACGATTATATTCAAGATTTTCCGAATACAGCCCTCTACCATTGGACCGAGTACGAAGTGAAAAAAATGAAAAAACTCGCCCAAGAACATCCGCAAGCGGCTGATAAACTAAAAGCCCTTTGTAACATTTGTTACGATTTAAAAGTAGCCGTTAACAAAGCGTTTTACTTGCCGGCGCCCAGCTTTTCGTTAAAAGCCGCCGCTCCGGCCTTTGGGTTCTTTTGGCGGCAAGACGATTGCGGCGCCATGGACAGCATGGTTTATTTTACCAACTGGCTTAAAACGGGCAATGATGAATTATTACAAAAAGTACTTATGTATAACGAAGACGATTGCAAAGCCATGCTGGACCTGGAAGAAAAACTAAAATCTGCCGAAATTTTAACTATAAAACCGCTCTAATGCGTGTTTTTCCCGCCTTTAATTGAAAAAATCTCCCTTTTTAAAAAGCAGTGTGCTATAATTTAGAGGAGCTGTAACTATACACGCGGAGTTATCTCATTATGTCTATCAGTGTAGTAAAGCAGTATAGTATCTTCTTAGTAAATGAATTGGGCGCGCTAAAAAATTTTTCCGAATTACTGGTACGCGAAAAAATTAACATTATTGCTTTATCGCAAGGGGTACGTTATGATGCGTCCGTGTTGCGTTTAGCCGTTAAACGCGAAGATGAACTGAGCCATGCGTTAACCAAAGCAGGGTTTACCAGCGTAAAGACAGATGCTTTGTGTATTGACGTAAAAGATTACCTCGGCTTAGCACACGATATCGGTTCTATCTTGAGCGATAACGGCATTGATATATCGGCCATTTACGGTTCTGTTACCGAGGAAGGCCACACCCGGTGGATTGTAGTGGTAAACGATATTACAAAAGCTCTAAACGCTTTAGAAAAGTCCGGCAAATTTACTAATTAAAAAGCCCCGTTTATCCGGGGCTTTTTAACGGAACAAATTTTTTATTTCTTCATCGCTTTCATTTGTTTCTTCCAGGCTTTCTTTGCCTCTTTATGTTTCTTCTCGGCTGTGCCGGAAAGCAAATCTTCCACATGTTGGGCTTTTATTTCCTCTAAATTTTTTTCTTCGGCATTGAGTTTATCTTCCCAATTTTTTAAATTTGCTTTTTCGGCGGCAATCCGCTCGCGCACATATGCCCGGCCGGCATCTACGCTTTGCGAAACTAGTTGTGCCAGCTGCTCTTTGATAGCCGGTTTTTGTGCTTCGGGTGCTTTACGATAGTCTTTCACCAATTTGCGAATGAGTTTCCGGCGAGCCTTAAATTGCTTTTTTTGTTCGGCACGCGAAATTTTGGTAGCCGGAGTTGCCGGCGTAACCGATTGCGCTTGCGCCGCGAAACACGCAACACTTACGAATAAACAAACAGAAAGTAATATCCATTTTTTCATATAATTCCTCTAATCTAAAGCCGGGTCATGCACTCCTGCCTCTGCAAAACCTTTAGCACGCAGTTTGCAAGAATCGCAATGGCCGCACGGTTTCTCGCCGCCGGCATAGCAGCTCCAGGTTAATTCAAACGGTACATGTAACTTTGCACCCAATTGTACAATTTGCGCCTTGGACAAACGCATAAGCGGAGCTAATACTTCTATTCCTTCCGTAACACCTTGTTTCGTACCGCGGTTGAGTGCATCGGCAGCCGCTTTAAAGAAGGCTGGCGTACAATCCGGATATCCCGAAAAATCAACTGCATTCGGCCCGGCAATAATCGCATCGGCTCCCACACTATCAAGTAACGAGCCCGCAATAGCCATAAACATTAAGTTACGCCCGGGCACATACGTAGAAGGAATACCGGCAGTGGGAATTTGTTCCACCGGGATATCGGGCAATTCTTGTTCCCGATCTATAAGAGAGCAACATTCCAGCCACGGCAAATTAAGCGTAATCACATGGTGCTTAATTCCTAACCCTCTGGCAATTCCTTTGGCAGCCAAGACTTCTTTGTTGTGGCGTTGACCGTACAACACAGTTAAAGCCTCGCACGTGTAACCTTGCGCTAACGCCCAATACAAACAAGTAGTGGAATCTAATCCACCCGAAAATAGAACAATTGCTTTTTTCTTACGGTCTTGTTCAGCATCATTCCGCAACATGGAAAAAGTAACATCTCCG
Organism: uncultured Elusimicrobium sp.; assembly: GCA_902794125.1. Lineage (GTDB taxonomy): Bacteria > Elusimicrobiota > Elusimicrobia > Elusimicrobiales > Elusimicrobiaceae > Avelusimicrobium. The sequence continues at coordinate 29,284 of CADBFX010000018.1, forward strand.
GGAACAACTAATTCGTCAGCAGAAGACGGCGCGCTGTCTTTGTTCTCCGCTTGTGCCGGTTCTTCGTTTCGCGACGTAATTTCCAGGGCATTTCCCCCCTGGTCGGAAGATAAGCGCACCTTTTCGGCAGCGGGTTGTTCTTCCGCTGCTGACACCGGTTCTTCCTCGGGCAAAGTCTCCTTTTCCGGCTCCGGAGAAGACGGTTTTTCATCTTGGACCGGCGCGGGAGCGCCCTCTTGCTGGGTAGCAGCTTCTTTTTTATCCGCTTGTTTTAAAAGAGCATCAAACGGATCATCAAAGGTGCGGGATATCCGCATCGTTGACTGCGTTTCTTGGTTTTCTTCTTTTTCCAAGTCTTCTTTTTCTTCTTTAATAGAGCGGATAAATTTACCAAAAAAACCTTTCGCCGCTTCTTTAGCTTGCGCGGCCTTTTGGGCATTATCCCCGGAGGACGCTTTTTCTTTAAGTGCTTCGGCTTCTTTCTTTAAATTTTGTGCTTTTTCTTGGGCCTTTTCTTTGAGGGCCTCGGCTTCTTTTTTAAGGTCCTGCGCTTTAGCCTGCGCTTTTTGGGCCATATCTTTGAAGAACCCTCGTTTAAAAAATCCTCCCCCTTGTTTTTCTTCCGTTTTCGGAGCGGAAGTATCTTCTACGGGTTGAGCCGGCTCTTCGGACGCAGGCCCTTCTTTTACGGGAGCCGCTTCTTCCGGAGTGGTAGATTCTTCATGAGGAGCAGGCACCTCTTGTTTGGCAACGGACTCGGCGGGAACTTCTTTTTTGGGGGTACTGCCGGAAAGGGAAATACCGGTAACGGGATCTAACATTTGTGTTTTATCCCAATCTTTTTCCCCAAACGAAGTTTGCCATACCGTCGTGGTTCCGATAGCCGGCATAGAAGAATTTACCTGGGTCCTATCCCCAGCAATTGCCGTACTATCTAAAGACTCCTCACCTAACCATTGTTGGGAAACTTTCTGCCCTAACGGGTAGCATACGGCATACCCGCGCACAGGCACCAAAGTGGCTTGTAATACGCCGGGTATTCCGTTAATACGCAAGGACTCTTTTAAATCCTTCTCGGCAGTCTTGGGTCCGTTTTTACGAAAATCAATTCCCCGAACCGTACTATAAAAATCTTTCAAGGCTTCTTCCGGCCGACGCACCCCTTGAATAAAATCTTTCAAAACTTCCACACACAATACATCTTCCACATCTTCCGGCGTATCAAAAATAGAAGCGGGAACCAACAACACATCACCTGTTTCATTCGCTACCGCTTCGGCTAGATCATCAAAATTACAAAAGCCGCCCAGCAAAATCTTTTTGGCTTTTTTTAACGAGAAAACCGCCGCGCTGACCCCTTGGCTTAATATCGCTGCCGGATGGCTACTCCCGGCTTTGGAAGCCAAATACGGAGAATTGTCTTCGTGCGATAGTAAAACATTCATATCCGAAAAAATATTCAAGCCCGCATGCTCTCCCGCAAAAATCTGCAAGGATTGCGCATCATTGAATAGCAAAATATCTTTTTTCCCGGCTTTTGCTAACGCACAGACGGTAGTAGTACCGCGCAAAACATCTATCACAACGGCTGTTCCCGTCCATTGGGAACATTCTTCTTTCGTATTAGCGATTATCACGTTCATTTAAAATCCCCAGTACTTTAAAGTCTTCAATAGCTTGTTTGTCTTCTTCCGTTAAGTTATCCACGTATTTAATAGCATAGATGATGAGCGTAATACGCGGGTCTGTCGCACCGTCCTCGGCGCTATTATATTGGCCGATCTGCATGGCATCGGCTCCTTTTGATGCTACAAATTTGCGGCCGCGTTCAATTCCCATTTGAAGGGTTTCCCGGTCCGGTTTTAAATTTTTAATACGTAGTAGCCCCAAATTCCCGTAGGGACGCACAATATCCTCCCGCCCTCCAATTACTTCTACTTCTTTCGCTTTTGTAGGCGGAAATTCCGGACCGATGGCAATCCAGTCTAGCGTTCCCATTTCTATCGTAGCACAACCTGTCAAAAATAACCCCAGTACGCCTAATATCCATTTTGCTTTCATAGTTAACTCCTATTTTTTCTGAGAGGCCAATTGGCCACACGCTGCTAAAATATCATTGCCCATACTTTTGCGAATGGTCACGCCAATCCCCATTCCCTTTAGACCGGCGGCAAAATCTTTAACGATACGGTCTTCCGTTTTTTCGCCGCGGCCTAAATTGCAGGCAATCAAATTCACATGTAGTAAATAATTATCTTTAATGGAATAAATCCAATCTGCCAGTTTACGGATATGTTCCGGACGGCTATTAATGTTTTCAATCACCGAATATTCCAAAAATACCTGCCGGCCCGTCATAGCGATATATTCTTCCAACGCTTTTTTTAAATCGTCCAAATCAAACTTGCGGTTGACCGGCATCATCTTACTGCGTTCGGCATTATCGGCGTTGTGCAAGGAAATGGCTAAATTGGCTTGCGGCAAATCCACCGCTAATTTATGTAATTTATCGGCAATTCCCGAAGTAGAAATGGAAATATGCCGCGCCCCGATATTTAAATAATCCGGGTTGGAAAGCGCCCGGGCAGCTTTAAGCACATTCACATAATTAAGTAGCGGTTCCCCCATGCCCATAAATACAACACTGCTAATGCGCTCGCCCAATTTTTCTTTACGGATATACTGAAACCAAAAAAGCACCTGATCGGCGATTTCTTCGGCAGTTAAATCCCGCTTAAAACCCATTTTTCCGGTAGAGCAAAAAGAGCAATGCAACGCACACCCTACTTGACTGGAAACACAAACGCTCCAAGAATCCTGCGGTTTTAAAAGCACCGTTTCTATTTGCAAACCGTCTTTTAAAGTCAGTAACGCTTTAGCCACTTTATCTTGCTGGGAACAAACAATTTTACTGACTTTAAATGAAAGAATCGGATATTCGCTATCCAGTTGGTCCCGCAAGGCAGCCGGGAGCGAAGATGCTTCTTGCCAGGAAGAAATCCCTTTGTTGAATACGGCCTCTCTTACCTGTGCAATACGAAAGTTGGGAAGGCCCGCCTCTTTAATAAAATTTTTAATATACTCAAAATCCATGCGAATATCCTTATATATAGAATATGTTTTATTGTATCATTTTCTACACGCGTCAAGGGATATTTCTATAGTTATAAAAGGGCCGGATGAAAAAGTTGCTCTTTTTTAGTATAATACCAGCACAATGAGTGAAGATATTAAATTTAGCACAGCCGGCTTTCGGGCCGTTACCGCGGATGGGCTTACCGCCCAGACCGTGCAACGTTTAGCGTACGGGATTTCCGAACATATTTTGGAACATCCCTTCTATGGTTTTGAAGGAACCGGATACAAAAAACATTGCCAAGAACAAGGCAAAAAACCCAAAAAGCCCTTAGTTTTTGTAGGGTTTGATACACGTTTTCCATCTAAAGAATTGGCCTATGTGGCCGCCAATGCCTTGGTACAAAACGGCATTACCGTGCGCGTGGCTGAATTGCCGTTGCCAACGCCGGTAGCCGAGTGGGCTGTGTTAAATGAGTGTGCCGTAGGAGCGGTGGTTATCACCGGCAGCGAAGCGGAATACTTCGTAAACGGGGTTAAATGGATCTCTTATTACGGCGGTATTGCCAATAACGAAATTGTAGAAGATATTGAACGCCGCATTCCCCCTTCCAACGCGCAAATTTTAAAAGCATCTTCTACTGATTTCGGCTCTTTGAACGCGGCCGTTGTTCTTACCAATGATTTACGCAAAGGATATTTGGCTCGTTTGGAAAAAATCATCAATACCAAGGCGCTCAAAAAATCCAAACTTAAAATTGCGGTGGATCCGCTTTTCGGTACGGCTAAAAACTATTTCCGTGATTTCTTGGAAAAACACGGCATTACCGTAGAGGGACTTCATGAAAATGACGATATTCTCTGCGGCGGGCTCGTTCCCAATGCCGGGCCGGTCAGTTTAACGGAACTAAAAAAACTCGTTGTAAACAAAAAAATGCATTTGGGGATTGCCTGCAACCCCGATTGCGATAAATTCGGCATCATTGACGCGGAAGGAAATTGGGTATCCCCCAACGAAATTGCCCCCATGCTCTTGGACCATTTGGTACGCAATAAAAAACTAAAAGGCCGCGTGTGCCGCAGCGTAATTACTTCTAATTTATTGGACCAAGTAGCCAAAGCCAACGGGCTTATGCTACGCGAAACGCCGGTTGGGTTCAAATACATTACCGAACTAATGACTACCGGACAATATATTATGGGCATGGAAGAATCCGGCGGGTTAGCCATTGCCAACCACATCCCGGATAAAGACGGTTTACTCGCCTGTTTGTTAGTGGTAGATATGTTAGCCACCGAAGGCAAAACGCTCAAACAAATCCGCAAAGATTTTTACAGAAAGTATAAACAACTTTTTGATCAAAAAGTCAGCATCCCCAAAACGGAAACGGAAATCAACCGCATTATGGAACGGTTGGATATCCGCCCTCCGCTTTCCCTGTGCAAAACCTCCGTGTGGCGCATTGACTCCACGGACGGTTTCAAGTTCCTTCTAAAGGGCGGCAGTTGGTTAGCCATCCGTCCTTCCAGCACAGAACGGCTCATCCGTATGTACGCGGAAGCACAGGATGAAAAACTCCCCGCAGCCCTTATTAAGGAAGGCAAAAAAATTATAGACAGTATTGTCTAATAGCCCACAGGGCATAGGGGGTAGCATATGGTTCGTATTCAAAAAATTACAGCGCGGGAAATCTTAGATTCACGCGGATATCCGACTGTAGCCGCGACTGTTTTGTTAGATGACGGCACAAACGGTTGGGCAGCCGTTCCCAGCGGAGCTTCTACCGGCTCGCACGAAGCGCTGGAACTGCGCGACGGCGAAACCCGTTTCGGCGGAAAGGGCGTTTTAAAAGCCGTTGCCAACGTAGAAAAAATTTCCCAACAAGTAGCCGGGCTGGATCCGTTTGATGTCCGCCGGATAGACGAAACCATGCTGCACCTGGACGGAACCGAGCATAAAACCAATTTGGGAGCCAATGCTACGCTTGCCGTTTCTATGGCGGTGCTACGCGCCGGAGCCAACAGTGCCCGCTTGCCGCTTTACCAACACTTACGAAACGTGTTTCAGTTGCCCGAAAAAGATTATTTACTTCCTACACCGATGCTTAACATAATCAACGGCGGAAAACATGCCGATTCGGGCTTGGATATTCAAGAATTTATGATTGTCCCCACCGCACAAAATACATTTGCTGAAGCCTTGCGGGCTGCGTGTGAAACCTATCACACCTTACGCAATTTGCTGAAACAAAAAGGCATGGTGATTGCCGTAGGTGACGAAGGTGGTTTTGCGCCCAAAATTACCAAGCACGAAGAAGTTCTTACCACTATTTTAACGGCCACACAACAGGCCGGATATGAAAAGATGTCCTTAGCCATGGATTGCGCCGCCAGCGAATTTTTTAAAGAAGGCAAATACCTTTTTGAAGGGAAATTGTTAACCGCCGTGCAACTAGCCGATATTTATAATTCTTGGTGTGCGCGCTATCCGATTGTATCCATAGAAGACCCCCTGCAAGAAGACGATTGGACTAACTGGCAAGCACTTACCCGAAATTTAGGTAAAAAAATCAACTTAGTGGGAGACGATTTATTCGTTACTAATTTAAAACGGTTGCAACAAGGCATTGAACTCGGCGCAGCTAATTCCATTTTAATTAAAGTAAACCAAATCGGCACCGTTTCCGAAACGATAGATGTAATGAATTTAGCCAAGGCGCATCGTTACTCGTGCATTGTGTCGCACCGCTCCGGCGAAACGGAAGATACTTTTATTGCCGACCTGACCGTAGCCACCAATGCGGGCGCTATTAAAACCGGTGCCCCGGCACGCTCCGAACGGACGGCCAAATACAACCGGTTACTACAAATTGAACAAGAATTAGGAGAAAAAGCCGTTTACGCAAAAGAACGTGCTTTCATAAAATAATGATCACATCTTTACTATCTCGTTATAAAAAATCACTTCTCTGGGGATGCCTTATATTAGGAGTATTGGCGCTCTTGCTGGGAGGAAGTATTTTAAATTTATTTCATAATAAACTAGAAAAGCGGAAACTAACACGCCAAAGTGCAAAGTTGGACCAGGAATATACGCAACTAAAATCTCTTAAAGAGCGTTTGGATAAACACGATATGGACCTTTTAGAGGAAATTGCCCGCACAGAATATCACCTGGCAAAACCCAACGAAGTAGAATTTCGCTTTGACACAAAATAACTATGAAAATAGACGTTTTAGAACTGGGCCCCATGGCCAATTGTACCTATTTAGTGAGTGAAGGCAGTGACGCGCTGCTGATAGACCCGGCGTGGGATATGTCCTTCATCACACACACGTTACAACAAAAAAAATTGACGCTTCGCGGCGTGCTTTTTACACACGGGCATTTTGACCATGTAAAATTTGCCCAATCGCTTTTGGAACAAACCGGATTAAAGGGCTATTTAAATGAAAATGACCTGCCCCTTTCCTCCATAGACCCGCAATTTTTACATCTCTACCAGGGCGAACAAACCGTGCAAATCGGCCCGTTTAATCTACACATCATTCCAACCCCCGGCCACACGGCCGGAAGCGTAAGCATCCAATTAGGCAATGCTGTATTTACCGGAGATACTTTATTCCCCGGTGCGTGCGGACGGGTGGATTTACCGTCGTCGGACCCACGGGATATGCGTGCCAGTTTGGCCAAACTAGCTCATTTGCCCGAAGATACCCAAATTTATGCGGGGCATAGTTATGGTGGAAAATGCAGTTCCACCATTGGTTATGAACGTATCAAAAATCCGTTCATGCGTAATGCCATACGCGATGAAAAGGAGCAACTTTTATAATGCATCCCGTACTTTTTTCTATCGGTTCGTTTGAACTAGCCAACTATGGTTTAATGACGGCCTTGGGCTACACGGTTGCCGCCCTGTATTTACTGCCCCGAATTAAAAAAATCAATTTAGATAAAGATACTTTTTGGAATCTAATTTTTATTGCTTTTATGGGCGCTCTTTTGGGGGCTAAGTTATTATTTATTATCGTTTCTTGGCCACACTTGGGCGAAACTCTGGCGCAGAAAATTACTACCATTGTGCAAGATTTCCGGTACGGCTTTGTGTTTTTCGGTGGGATGATTGTATCGGTTACAACCCTTATTTGGTATATGAAAAAGAAGAAGCTGCCCATTTTAAAAACGTCCGATTTTATGATTGTGGCCTTACCTTTGGGGCATGCGTTAGGGCGCATTGGCTGCTTTTTAGCCGGATGTTGCTATGGCCGCCCGACGGACTTGCCTTGGGGTGTAACTTTTACGGACCCGCACTCGCTGGTTGCGCCGGAACTGTTAGGTATTCCGCTTCATCCTACCCAACTATATGAATCTGGGCTTAATTTCTTATTATTAAAGACGGTTCTATTTTAGTTTGCTATGTGGCGTGTTATAGTTTCCTGCGGTTTTTTATAGAGTTTTTCCGAGGCGATTTTCGCGGTGCCTTTATTTTAGGTTTGTCTCCCTCCCAATTAATTTCAATTATCATCACATTACTGGCCGGTGCATTGTGGATACGCATGGCCAAAAAGGAAACTCCCCATGGCTGATACAAAAAAAATCGTTTTTGATGGCTACTCCCGCCGTTTGGACGTGTTCGTTTCGGACGAGTTAGAGAATTTATCCCGCTCGCTTGTGCAAAAATTAATTAAAGACGGACACGTTACCGTCAACGGCAAAAAAGTAAAACCGTCTTGGCCGCTTACCGCCGGAGAAACGGTGGAAATTACGCTTCCAAAGGCTGCCAGTAAAACTTCGTTAAAAGATTTGATTATTCATGACGGCAAAGATTTTTTTGTACTCATAAAGCCGGCCGGCATGCTCGTTCATCCGCAAAGCCCGGTGTGGGAAGAACACCCCGAAACCGTTTTTTCTTCCGAAGAAACGTTAGTATCCGTCATTTTGGCTAACCCGCCCAAAGGGTTTGATACGTCCATGCCACGCGCAGGCCTGGTACACCGGCTGGATAGAGAAACAAGCGGTGTGATGGTCGTGGCCAAAACACAAGAGTTTCAAGCCGAAATGGTTTCTTTATTTTCTAACCGCGAAGTACATAAAACATATCACTCCATTGCTTGCGGCGAAGTTCCTAACGATGAAGGCACTATTGACGTGCCGATCGGACGCGTAGCTGGCGGAAAAATTAAAGCGTCCGACGTCGGGCGCGAAGCCGTTACCGGATACAAAGTGTTAGAACGTAAAAACGGATTTACGTACATTGAACTGTATCCAAAAACGGGCCGCACCAATCAACTGCGCGTGCATTTAAGTTGGCTGGGCTACCCGGTACTGGGCGACTGGCTGTACAAAGGGGCAACGGCCGACCGCTTGATGTTGCACGCCAGGCGCATTGAATTTAAGCACCCCTTAACGGGCAAAATGTTAAAGTTTGAAGCCCCCGTTCCACAAGACTTTTTAGACGCTTGGAAAAGGGTAACAAAAGGAAAGTAATTTTAAGGCCCGCTTTACGCGGGCCTTTTATTTAATTGGAAGTTGAATCTAATGCATATATATTGGAACAAGAATAAAGTCCCGTGCTGATATGTCTTCCGGTCAAACCGTATTTATTACATTCTCCGGTAGAATTATCCGCACAATAACGTCCGGAAGAAGAAACTCCCAGTTCTATATCTCCAAAAGAAACCCAGGCCATAGTCGTTCCCTCTACTCCACCATAACTAGATGCCCCAATACCATATAGACAAGTGGACTTCCCGGGTAATGATTTACAAGTAGGAACTTCTATATCCAATTCTTCTAAATTGCACGTACTTCCTTTTTCCAACTTGCAAATACTGGCCGCTTCGGACAAATTTTTAAGAGTTGGCCAATAACCGGCTACTCTGCTTTTGTTTACCGCTTTTTGATATTGCGGCAAAGCGACACTGGATAATATACCGATAATAAGTACTACTACAAGTAATTCTACGAGTGTAAAACCGTGTTTAAATGTGTTTTTCATTGTTTTGTTCCTTTTTTTCAAATTTTACTGACAAGTAAAATTTATCAAAAAAAAAAAAGATTACAAGCCCTTTCTGTTTCTTCTCCCAAGAAACAAGGGCCTTACTTTTTCTGCCAACAGAAAAAGTACCAAAAAGATTGCCGCCCAAGGGAGCATAAAAAGCAGACCGATTGGGAAATTTCGTAAACTCGCTTCGCTCAAACATACAAAATTTCTTTTCCAATCGGGCGCTTTTTATAAACGCTCC
>CADBFX010000019.1 GCA_902794125.1 uncultured Elusimicrobium sp.
ACCCACCAAGAATTACGTTGAATGGGTCATGAACCGCTTGACGTTTTGTGGTGCCATATTCGTTTGTTTAATTGCTGTACTGCCGGATTTCTTCCGCGCGGAATTTAACGTGGACTTTTATTTCGGTGGTACCGCGCTACTGATCGTAGTCGGTGTAGCACTGGATACGGTTGGTCAAGTGCAAGCGCACTTGTTGGCGCGCAACTATGAACCTTTGATGAAGGGTTCAAAACGGATTAAAGGCCGCTGGTTTAACGTCGGCCAGTAATTTGATAATTTGGGGCGGCTGCGTTGTTGTTACGCGGCTCACTTAACGAAGTAAGTTTCGCCGCTATACGCCTAGCAGTCGCCTCCAAATTCTAAAAATTATAAATTACAAAATAGTAAATAGAAACTATGAATATCATTTTAATGGGTTGTCCCGGTGCCGGCAAAGGCACGCAGTCGGCTAAACTGCAACAAGAACTCCACTTGGAACATATCTCTCGGAGATGTGTTGCGGGCGGAAATTGCAGCCGGTTCGGAATTGGGCAAAAAAGTTTCCGGGCTGATTGCCGCCGGGAATTTAGTACCCGATGAACTCATGATTTCTATTTTGGAACAACGTGCAAAAGCAGCCAAAGGCGGAATTATTTTTGACGGATTTCCGCGCACGGTAGCGCAAGCACAAGCGTTGGACGAAATGATGAAACGCTTGCAACGCGATATTACGGCTGTCGTTTGTCCACGCGCCGCTTATGCAAAAAATGCGGTAAGCCGGCGGCTACTACCACGCAACCCACGTGCGATTGTGGGGGCGAATTATACGTGCGGGCCGATGACGCACCCGAAAGCGTAAAACATCGGTTAGAAGTTTATCGCAAATCTACTTTGCCTGTAAAAAATTATTATTTAAACAGTGGCAAATATGTGGAAGTAAATGGGCAACAAACGCCCGAACAAGTTTTTGAGGACATTGTACAAGTCCTTAAGAAGGCAAAATGATTGAAGTAAAAAATGAGCAAGAACTCGCACGCATGCGTGAAGCCGGCAAAGTAACGGCGGCCGTTTTAAAACAAATGAGTGAAATGGTGCGCCCCGGTATCAGCACGTGGGAACTTGACCAAGCCGCAGAAAAGACGATTCGCTCCTTCGGGGCGACGCCGCTTTTTCTGGGGTATTATGGTTTTCCGGGCAGCATTTGCGCTTCGGTAAATGAAGAAGTCGTGCACGGAATCCCAAAAAAAGATAGAATATTAAAGAGTGGTGATATTATCAGTATCGATACAGGAGCCCGCCTTGACGGTTTCTGTTCGGATGCCGCAATCACCCTCGGTGTAGGAAAAGTTTCTGATGAAGCCCAGAAGTTGATGGACGTTACAAAGAAATCTTTGTACAAAGCCATCGGGCAAGTCAAAGCCGGGCGCCGCTTAGGCGACGTACAACACGCGGTGGAAACTTTTGCTATGCAACATAACATGGGCGTCGTGCGCGATTACTGCGGGCACGGCATCGGCCGCAATATGCATGAGGAACCCAGTATTCCGAATTTCGGAAAACCGGGAACCGGGCCGGTTTTAGAAGCCGGCATGGTGCTGGCCATTGAGCCTATGTTGACTGCGGGCACGTTTAGAGTCAGGGAGTTGGAAGACGGCTGGACAGTTGTTACCAGAGATGGCAGTTACGCTGCACACTTTGAACATACAGTGGCTGTTACCGCTAACGGCAGTGAAATTTTCACTGCTTTTGAATAAAACAAATAGCACACGCGTTTTTACAAAAAATAAAAACGGCGTGGGCGAATGTTTGTTCTGATAATTTAATCCGAACTCGGAGTTGTATGAGTGATAAGATTGAAATTGAAGGTAAAGTTCTAGAAGCGTTGCCAAACGCCATGTTTAAGATTGAAATCGCGGGCGGAAAAACCATTCTGGGACATATATCCGGCAAAATGAGAGTTCATCATATAAGAATCCTGCCGGGCGACAAGGTCAAACTGGAACTTTCTCCGTACGATTTGACCCGCGGCCGGATAACTTATAGGGAGAAATAAATGAAAGTCAGAGCCAGTGTAAAGAAGATATGTCAGAAATGCAAAATTATTAAACGCAACGGCGTAGTCCGTGTGGTTTGCGAAGTAGCAAAACACAAACAACGCCAAGGTTAATTTATAGGAGTTTTAGAGAAATATGGCTAGAGTCGCAGGTATTGATTTACCGAAAAACAAAAGAATTGACGTCGCGTTAGAATATATCTATGGTATTGGTAAGAAAAACGCGAAAGAAGTGCTTGCTAAATTAGAAGGCCAAATTGACCCCGCTACCCGCGTGAAAGATTTGACCGAACAACAAGCCGGTCTGTTAAACACCATTTTGCAGAAAGAATACAAAGTGGAAGGGGAACTGCGCCGTGAAGTAGCTCAAAACATTCACCGCTCTATTGAAATCGGTTCCTATCGTGGTCAGCGCCACCGCCGCAATTTGCCGGTCCGCGGACAACGCACCAAAACCAACAGCCGGACCCGCCGCGGCAGAAGAAAAACCGTGGGTTCTAAAACCAAATAACTTTTAGAAGGAATTTAATTATGGCAGAAGAAAAAGAAACAACGGCCGCGGCCCAAGCGCCTGCGGCGAAAACGAAAAAGAAAAACTCCAAAGCCCCGGTGTTTGGCGTCGTGCATATTTACTGCTCGTTCAACAACACCATTGTAACCGTGTCTGACGACAAAGGCAACACCATTGCCTGGTCCACTGCCGGTTCTCACGGGTTCAAAGGCACCAAAAAATCCACCCCGTTTGCCGCGCAAATCACCAGCAACAAAGCCGCCGAAAAAGCGGTTGCCTTGGGTATGCGCGAAGTGGCCGTAAAAGTATGCGGCCCGGGCCAAGGCCGTGAAACGGCTGTTCGTGCCGTACAACAAGCCGGACTTACCGTGTCTTCCATTAAAGACATCACCCCCATCCCGCATAACGGATGCAGACCGCCTAAAGCCAGGAGAGTATAATTTTTATGTCTAGATATACAGGACCCAGCTGCAAAAAATGCAGAAAATTAGATTGCAAATTGTTCCTGAAAGGAACTAAATGCTACACCAATTGTGTAATTGATAAATTGGCTGCAGCCACCAAACGTGGCGGTAAAGTACGCAAAGCCAAAGTTTCCGAATATGGTATCCGCTTGCAAGAAAAGCAAAAAGCCAAATTGCAATCCGGTATGTCGGAAATTCCGTTTCGCAATTTGTTTAACGCGGCCGCTAAAGCCGAAGGCCAAACCGGGGAAAACTTCCTTAAAAAATTGGAAACCCGCTTGGACAACGTCGTGCGCCGCTTAGGGTTTGCTGTTTCGTTGAAGGCAGCCCGCCAACTGGTGTTACACGGATATGTAACGGTCAACGGGAAAGCGGTCAATGTTCCGTCTTACCAATTACGCTTAGGCGATAAAGTAACCTTGGATAAATCCTTGGCGGAAAACGTCCTGGTGAAACAAGGTTTAGTGGAAGCCGAAAAACGCAACCAACGCCCCAGCTTCTTGGAATACGATGCGGAAAAAATGACCGGCAAACTCTTAAGATGGCCCGACAGAGCGGAAATGTCCTACCCTGTCAATGAACAATTGATTGTAGAATACTATTCTAAATAATAGTTTGGAGGCTTAGCATGGCTTTTAACGAATTGGTCCTTCCCCAAAAGATTCAATTAGAAGAAAAAACCGCTTCCGATTTTTACGGCAAATTTATTGCCGAACCGTACGAAAGCGGCTACGGCCACACAGTAGGTAACTCCTTGCGCCGGATTTTACTTTCCGGTATGGAAGGGGCGGCTGTGAGCGCTGTTAGAATCAATGGGGCCGTGCACGAATTTAGCACGATCCCCAATGTACGGGAAGACGTTATTAACATTTTGCTGAACTTTAAACACTTACGTGTGAAAATGGAAGGCAAAACGCGCGAATATTTGCATTTGCACGCCTCTAAACCGGGTGTTGTGACTGCTGCGGATATCGACGAAATTGACGGTGTGGAAATTATCAATAAAGATCTCGTACTCGCTACGCTGGAAGTTGGCGGCGAAGTAGAGATGGAAATTGAAATTACCCGCGGCAAAGGCTATGTGGCGGCAGAAGAATCTGCCAAAGTGCAACGCCCTGCCGGGTTTATTCCGGTGGATGCCTTGTATTCGCCGATTGTCAAGGTGCACTACGATGTGGAACCTGCCCGCGTAGGCCAAAAGACCGACTATGACCGCTTGATTTTGGAAATCACCACGGACGGAACGCTCGCTCCGGCGCGCGCTTTGCACCGGGCTGCGGTATTGTTGTCCGGCTCCTTGCACATTTTTACGATTGAAGGTGAAGACGATTGTGTGGCCACCACCAGCGATGAAGCGGTGGAAGAACCGGTAGTAACCGCTCCGGCCGCCAATGCGGGAAATTCTAAACAAGAAGAACTGCTCAGCCAGTCCATTGAGTTTATTGAACTTTCTTCCCGTTCCATCAACTGCCTGAAATCGGAAAATGTTCACACGGTGCGCGATCTTGTCAAAATGACCGAAGACGAACTCAAAATGATCAAAAACTTCGGTGCTAAATCCATGGACGAGATCAAAGAAAGACTGGCCGAGATGAATCTTTCTCTGGGCATGAAATTTTAAGGAGTAAGTTTTAGTATGATTAAGAATACCGGATACAGAAAACTAGGTAAAACTGCGTCCCACCGCAAAGCGATGCTTAACAACATGGCTACCAGCATTATTCTTCACGAAGAAGTGAAGACTACCTTGCCCAAAGCCAAAGAAGTACGCCGCGTGGTAGAAGGACTCATCACTTTGGCCAAAGCCAATAACGAACGCGCTGCCAAAGATACGATTAAAGACGCAGCTGCTATTAAAAAATTAATGGAAGTGTTGGCTGCCCGCTACGCGAACCGCGCCGGCGGATTCTGCCGCATTTACCGTGCGGGGTTACGCCAAGGCGACAACGCCGAAGTAGCCATCGTTAAATTGGTTGACTAACAACCTAGGGGAACTAAATGGTAATAGACTATCTGGGAGGGCTCTTTTCTTCTGACTTAGGGATGGACCTTGGCACTGCCAACTGCTTGATCTACGTCAAAGATAAAGGGATTGTTTTACGTGAACCATCCGTGGTTGCAGTAGAACGGGAAACCGGTGAAGTAAAAGCGGTAGGAACCAAAGCCAAACAGATGTTGGGCAGAACGCCTGCAAACATTGTGGCCGTGCGCCCGATGAAAAATGGCGTCATTGCGGACTTTGAAGTAACGCAAGAAATGATTCGTTATTTTATCCGCAAAGTACACAGCCGCAGCAGTCTGTTACGTCCCCGTATCGTTATCGGCATCCCCTCGGACATTACCGGCGTGGAACGCCGCGCAGTGGACGACGCCGCCCGTCAGGCCGGTGCCCGGGAAGTATATTTAATCGAAGAACCCATGGCCTCGGCCATGGGTGCCGATTTGCCGATTGCGGAACCGCATGCCAGCATGATTGTTGATATCGGCGGCGGTACCACGGAAGTGGCGGTAATTTCGCTGGGCGGCATGGTAGTTGCTAAATCTATTGATGTGGCCGGCGACGAATTAACCGAATGCATTGTGCAGTATTTCCGCAAAAAATACAATTTGATTATTGGCGAAACGACTGCCGAAGAAGTGAAAATTAACTTGGGGTCCGTCTATCCCTTGAAAGAAGAAAAATCCATGGAAGTCAAAGGACGCGACCAAACACAAGGTTTGCCGCGCACGTTAACGGTAACCTCGGAAGAAATCCGTCAGGCACTCATGGAACCGGTGCGGCTCATTATTGATGTAATTAAGAGCACGCTGGAAGAAACACCGCCCGAACTGGCAGCCGACCTGGTAGATAGAGGTCTGGTAGTAGCCGGCGGCGGTAGTTTGCTTAGAGGGATTACCGAGTTAATCCGCAAAGAAACGGATATTCCTGTCCACCGCGCTGCCGACCCCTTAAGTTGCGTTGCGTTAGGCACAGGTAAGTTTTTGGACCAGTTAAACGAAAAAGGTTCCCGGTGGTTTCAGTCACGCGGTAAGACTTTCTAGTTAACTGTCACACTCTGTTTTAAAAAGCGGACACCGTCCTTTTAGGGGCCGTGTCCGCTTTTTGGTTTAATAAAATATATGATACCGCTTCGTCAACATGGTGCTAAAAAACAACACATCGCCGGTTCTCGCCGGAAGGTGTTGTTCCCGGCTGTGTTTCTGCTATTATCGTTTTTACTCATGATTTTACCACTGGAAGGTATGGTTGCTTCCATTAAGGTGGTGCTTTCGTACGTATTTATTCCGCAGATTCGTTTGGCACATGGTGGCGTGAAATATGCCGAAAATGTACACCAAACGGTGCAAGAATTATTGCAAACACATACCGAAAACCGATTGTTAAAACAGCAAATGGAAGAAACCCAAATGCTGACTTCTCAAGCGCAGTATATTTTCCAAGAAAACGAACGGTTATCGGCAATCGTAGGGGTTCAACCGGCACAACGTTGGCAAGGAGTATGGGCGAAGGTAGCCTATCGGGAACCGGCTCAATGGAATACGGTTATTATTGATAAAGGTGCCGCCGATGGAGTGCAAGAACGCAGCGCGGTGCTTTCTTTAGCGCATGGGCAAGAAGGGTTAGCCGGTGTGGTAATTGAAGTAACCGAAAACACTGCTAAAGTGTTACTCCTTCGCGACGAAGATTTTACAGCGGCCGTGATGTTGGAACGCGGTCAAGAAGAAGGTTTATTGGTGGGTGGCGGATTGCACCCGGTGCGGCTTAAATATATTCCGCTTTTGACCCCTGTTGTTAAGGGAGATAAAATATATACCGCCTCCTCTAGCAGCATCTTCCCGGCGGGGATTTTAGTAGGGAGCGTGAGCGATGTGCGGGAAGATGATAGTTTCCAAACCTCGCTTACGGTAGAAGTAGCGCCGGCGGTTCGTTCGGGCGCTGTGAAAGAATTATTTGTAATTACCAACCCGGAGAGAAAATAACCATGGTATGGAAAGGATGTAAAATTATTTTTCTGTTTATAGTGGCCACTATTTTCCATTGGGCGGGGGCTACGCTCTTTTCGTTTTTTGGGCTCAGCGTAAACCTGATGCTGGTGTTTGCGATAGCCTTTTGTGCCGAATTAAAACTGGAAGTCGGTTATCCGGTTGCCTTTATGGCCGGGTTATTTCTTGATTTTTTTGGTACCAGATTGTTTGGCAATAATGCTTTTTCGTTTACCGCGGCGGCTTGTTTGATGTATGCGCTGTGCAGCCGATTTGATTTTGAAAGTATCTTCCCCCAGGTATTTACGGTATTTGGGCTTACCTGTTTTGTGAGCCTTTTGAATAGTATTTTACTGGCCTGGTTTACTTCTGCTATGATGTGGCCGGGGACGTGGAGTGTCGTGGGTGGAGCGGCTGTGGGAGCGGCTTTTGCACCTTTCGTTTTTTGGTTAGCAAACCGGGTGCTTCGCGAGGATACGAAAGCGGCATAAGGGGACGTAATGGCCGTTACAAAACTTTTTTTTAATACGCGTTTAAAAAAACTGATGATTTTAGCCACCATCGCGGGCGGAATCATCGCTTTGCGTTTGGTGGATATTCAGGTGCTGCGTCATAATTCCTACCTGCAAATGGCGGAAAGAAATCGCACGCAAATTATCTATCAAACGGCGCCGCGCGGCCGTGTTTTTACGGCGGACGGAGTGGCGGTTGCTTCTAATGCTCCTTCATTTAGTATGTATTACTTGGGAGCCATGCAAGACACCGAGTACTTAACCAAATTAGCCACTGACGTTGCTCCCCGGTTAAAAATACCGCAAGAAGATTTACTCAACACATTGATCAAAGGTGCCCGTAGCGGAAAAGCCACGCTGCTGGCGGAAAACTTATCCACTAAAAGTACGGTGGCTCTGCAAGAACTTCAATTTTATTATCCCGGTGTTTATTTGGTGGAGGAAACAAAGCGCAGTTATCCGTTTGGTGGGTTTGCCAGCCACTTGCTGGGTTATTTAGGCAGCATGGATGACCGTGAATGGCGCAAGCGGGATGCGAAATTGGGATACCGGTTAAATTCCAAAATCGGAAAAAACGGGATTGAGAAAAAATTTGAAACCGATTTAAAAGGAACTGACGGTGGTGTTTATTTGGAAGTAGATTATCGCGGGCGCGTAAAAAGCATTATTGAAGATAAAAAATGGGGTGCCGGAAGTGATGTATATTTAACACTTAATTTTGCCGTCCAACAAGCGGCGGAGGAAGGTTTAAGAAATTCGCTTACAGGCCGCGGAGCCGCCGTAGCGTTGGACCCGCGCACGGGAGCCGTGCTTGCTTTGGCCAGTGCCCCGGCGTACGATCCGAATATCTTTGTGCAATATAGTGACGAAGAAAATCCTGCTCAATCTAAAAAAATTAACGAATACAATTTGGCCGTTCAAGGTATTTATCCGCCGGCTTCCACGTTTAAAATTATCACGGGAGCGGCCGCATTGGAAAGCGGAATTATTGATACCAAACATAAAATTAATTGCCCGGGACATTACAATTCCGGCCCGCGTGTTTTTAAATGTTGGGGCACGCATGGCCCGGTTGATTTTTTTGATGGAATGAGTAATTCCTGCGACGTGTATTTTTATGTAGTGGCTTCGCAAATCGGCGCGGCTGCCATTGAGCGCGTGCAACGCATGTTTATGTTTGGCCGCCCTACCGGTATTGATTTGCCCGGTGAAAAAGCGGGCAACTTGTATGGTCCTACCCGTCGGGCGCGCAACAAAACATATTGGTTTGTGGGGGACACGTTAAACCTTTCCATCGGGCAGGGGGAATTACTTGTTACGCCGCTTAAACTGGCTCAGTTTGCCGCTGCAGTAGCCAGCCGCGGGAATGTATATCGTCCCTATTATGTAGAAAAGATAGTCAGTAACCAAACGGGAAAAGTGAAAGAAATCGGTCATCCCGAAATTCTACAACACGCCGATTTGAAACCCGAAACGTATGATACTCTTTTTAAAGCACTTAAATATACGGTGGATACCGGTACGGCACGCCGCGTAAAAATCAAAGGGCTTAATGTGTACGGAAAAACCGGTACGGCGCAGAACCCGCATGGGGCAGACCACGGTTGGTTCCTGGCTTTTGCCGGGCGCGAAGGGGAAGAGCCTTCTATTGCGCTAGCGGTATTTGTGGAATTTGGTGAAGGCGGCAGTTCCGCCGCTGGCCCGGTGGCGCGGAAAATGTTAGAAGCATATTTTAATCCGCCGCCATTGCCAACGCAAACGCGTGCGCGCTTAGCTGCCGATTATAACGAGTTGTTTGTTACAGGAGACGAAAATGCCGCGATTTAAATTACCCGGCTCGGGCCGTAACCGATTGGATTATTTGCTATTTGGGGCGACCTTAGCACTTGTAGTGTTAGGTGCGTTAAATATTTTTTCGGCCGTAAATAGTCTTTCTTTTTCCAATCCGGTGGTACGGACACACTTGCTGGCGTTACCGGTAGGGGCCTGTGCGTTTATTTTCGGGTGGAGTTTTAACTATCAAATTTACGATGAACAATGGAAAGGATTATACGGATTTATTTTGGCCTTACTGATCGGGGTGTTGTTGTTCGGTTCATACCAACGCGGAAGCCGCTCGTGGTTTGTGTTGCCGTTTTTCTCTATGCAGCCTTCCGAAATTTGCCGGGTAGCTTCTATTTTGGTGGCGGCGGCCTTTTTGGATAGGCGCGGTCGTCGTATTCGCGAAGTATCTTCTTTGTTTGGAGTAGGCCTTTTATTGTTACCTATTTTCGGCCTTATTATGATGCAGCCGGATTTTTCATCCGTGGTAATTACGTTCCCGGCACTTTTGGTGCTGTTGTATTGCACCGGGGTTAATATGTTTTATGTAGGTTTAATTGGTGTTTTAGGGGGCGTAACAGGGTTTTTTACAATTTCCTGGACATACATCTATCTCCACCCGGAACTTTTGGATATAGGCGTTATACGCGTGTTTTATGATTTGGCGCATAACGGATGGTACATGGCGGGCTTTTCGGTGTTTATTACGCTTTTGGGTTATGGGGCTTGGTGGTTTTTTAAACAGCTGCGGTTGGTGTTGCCTTCGTTTTATTTTGTGTTAGCTACGATGGTAGTGTTAGCCGGTTTATTTGGCGGAATTTTTGTGGACCATCAGATGAAACCGCACCAACGCAAACGCGTGGAAACTTTCTTGGCTCCCAAGTCGGACCCGAAAGGAGCCGGATACAACGTGCTCCAAGCTCAAATTGCGATGGGAGCCGGCGGCGTGTTTGGAAAAGGGTTATTTTCGGGTACGCAGTCGCGCTTGGGATTCGTACCGGAGCGGCATACCGATTTTATTTTAGCCGTAGTAGGCGAAGAAATGGGACTGTGGGGGACGTTGTTAGTGCTGGGGCTGTATCTATTGATGCTTTGGCGTATTATTACGATTGCATATATGTCGGGGGACCGATACGGCTATTTGATTTGCGCAGGTATTTTTGGAATGTTTTTTACATACATGATGGTTAATTTCGGAATGCTCACAGGCGTAGTGCCTGTGGCGGGTATTCCGTTGCCGCTGATTTCGTACGGAGGGTCTAACCTGGTGTCTAGTTTATGGGCATTAGGAGTGGTGCAATCCGTATATTCCAGGCGGCTGCGCGCATAAAAAGATGATAAACACGCCAAAAATTTATAAAATGCGTATAGTGTTCCGCGTAGATACTGCGGGACAAACAAACGTTTTTAACGCGGTAAGAAAAATGGTGCTTACCTCGGGCTTAAAGTTTGAACCGGCCAAAGTTAATAAAAATTGGCCGCGTTTGGCTTACGGCCCCGCGCCTGCAACAGGACAGCGGGCCGAGCGTGAGTACCTGGACATTTATCTGCAAGAGCCTGTAGCGGCGGAAGAAGTACGCGCAGCTTTGGCGGTTTGTGCCCCGAAGGGGTTTGAATTGCTACAAGTCGAGCGAGTGCCCTATCCGCTGCCTTCCGTGCAGAACTTGGCAGCCGCGGTCAGGTACCGGGTGGAGGGGGATTTTTCCCGTTTTGCTTCGTCCGGGCGGAAGATAGAACAGTTGGTAGAAAGTGGAAAGGCCGTTGTAGTCCGCCGCGCGGATAACGGGCTCTCCTGTGCAACGGATATATTGCCTTTTGTGGTATCGGCCAATACGCTTTCTGCAAATGAAATATCCCTTACTTTGCAAAAGGTGGGGGAAAAATGGATGCGACCGGAATGGGTGGTGGCCGCGTGGTTGGAAGTAGAACTCCCCGCGCAAGAAGATGCCGCCGTTTTGGAAGATTTTCGGTTCATCCGTGAGAGTTTTTTCTGGCGGGATTCGCAAGGCGAACTCCACCCAATTTGAGAAGGGGCTATCCCCAAGAGAGGATTTGTTGTATGAGTAAGAATTTAGAAGAACTTCCCAGTGTGGAAGTATTAGTAAATACTTCGTTTGAAGAAACACGTATTGCTATTTTGGAAGATGGGCGTGTCAATGAACTAATTTGGCAACGCCGCGGGGCGTTAAATATTGTGGGTAACATCTACAAAGGAACGGTAGAAAATGTACTACCGGGTATTTCCAGTGCGTTTTTGAATATTGGTTATGAAAAAAATGCCTACTTGTATATTTCCGATGTGTTAGGCGGCGATAAAAAGAACATTGATAAAGTGCTTCACAAAGGGCAAGAAGTAATGGTACAAGTGGTAAAAGATGCCATCAGCACTAAAGGGATGAAAGTAACTATGGACGTAACACTTCCCGGCCGTTACTTAGTGCTTACACCGCATCAAAGTTTTGTAGGTGTTTCTAAAAATATTGAAAACGCCGAATCGCGTCACAAACTCAACGAAATTATGCAAGAATTGGCGGAAAAACATTTAAACGGAATGGGGTGTATTGTTCGCACCGAAGCGGAAGAAGCCAGCAAAGAAGAATTGGAACGCGAAGTAAAATACCTCTACCGCCAATGGCAATCTATCGTTAAGAAATTTGAAACGACCCATTCTCCGCATTTATTGCATGAAGACATGGATGCCGTGCTTCAAGTGGCGCGGGATGTTGTGTCCGAAAATGCAAAAGTATATTTACTGGATAATAAAAAAGATTACGAGCGCGTGCGGGAATTTATGGAGAAGAACTCGCCGGACTTGGCCGACCGCGTGCAACTTTACAAAGGTAAAACGCCGATTTTTGAAGCGTATAACGTAGAACCGGAAATTGATAATCTGCGCAAAATTAAATTGCCGCTTCCTAACGGGGGCAGTATTATTATCCAAGAAGCGGAATCGCTGTGCGCTATTGACGTAAACACCGGAAAATTTACAGGTAATAAATCGCAGGAAGAAACCGTCACGCAAACCAACATTGAAGCCGCGGGCGAAATTGCCCACCAACTCCGTTTGCGCAATATCGGCGGGATTATTGTTATTGATTTTATTGATATGCGCAAAGCATCCAGCCGCCATCGCGTGGTGGAAGCGTTAGCCAAAGCCGTGCGCGGAGACCGGGCCAAAATTCGTATTCTGCCCATTACCCGCTTAGGCTTGGTGGAAATGACGCGCGAGCGCAAACGTGCCAGCACGGGCAGCTTTATCAGCGAAGAATGTCCGCAATGCCACGGATCCGGCCGGGTGCTTTCTGCTGAAAGTATGCGCATTAAAATTCAGCGCGAAATCTATGACTTAACCAACGGCCGCCCCGGTGGGAATTTACGGGTTGTGTTACACCCCACCTTGGCGGATGCCATCAAACAGCGGCAGGAAGATATTGAACAAAATATCCACCGCTCGCTCAAAATCCAAGCAGATCCTCAACTCGCTTGGGAAGATTATAAAATCGTATTGGAATAATGCCCTTATTGTGCCCGCTTACAAGCGGGCACGTAAATTGTTTATGAAACGCTTGCTTGTTTTGTTATTGGGGTTACTGTGCGGAGTATTTGCGCCGGCTGTTTTATGGGCGCAAGTGCAAGTGCCGGTTGTGTCTGCCGGGCACAACACAGGTGCGGTGGCTTCTATGCAAAAAGGAGGCCTCACTTACGTGGATGCGCAACAGACGGCACGCAAAGTGGGCGCGGGTGTTTCGTTGTTTGCGGCTTCCCGGCAAATGAAAATCACTGCCAAAGGGTTCTATGCTATTTTGACGGCTGACCAGGCAGATTATATTGTAAACGCAAAACGCGATGCGCTGCCGGGTCCGATGGTTGTTGAAAAGAGTACGTTTTTTATTCCGGTAAATTTCTTTTTGACGCCGGCTTTTCAACAAGCGTTAGGGAAAGAAATTTCGTTTTCGGGCGGGTCGTTATATGTGGAACGTCCGTTTGATTTTGAACGGATGGAAAATGTAGTGAACGCACGTGAAAATAAAGTAGTTTTTTCTTCACGCAAGCCGCTTACGTGGCAGACGGCTACACCCAACGGACACACAGTAGTAGTTTCTTTCCCGGGTTTTACCGTAAAGCGCGACGAGCACTTCCGATTTAAAACAGATTATATTGCTTCCGTGGATATCCGCCAGCAACCGCAAGGGGCACAACTACGCGTGGTGCTCGGTAAAAAAGCAAAAAACTGGACTTTTGAAGAACGAAGCGGACGTTTTGTATTCCGTGCCGCGCAAACAGCAGCGCCGGCCGAATCAGCCGAAGAAGTGGCCGCGGCAGTGACTGCGGAAGAAACGGCTTCTTCGCAAGCGGAGGAAGAACAACCTGCCGCAATAAACGACGACGATTTTGAAGAAATGCCCGCAGCCGAGCAGGAAGAAGACCCTGTACTTAAAGAAGATACAGCTGCTGTTGTGGCGGTTGCCGAGCAATCGGGGTCATCTCGTCCGGAGCCTGTTATTAAACCGGAACCCAACCCGTTAACGATTTCCCCCGCGGGAAAATTGCGGATTGTAGTAGATCCCGGGCATGGCGGGAAAGATGCCGGTGCCGTGCGCGGAAAATATCGCGAAAAAGATTGGAATTTGTCCGTGGGTAAGGAGTTGGCGCGGCTACTTAAAAAAGGCGGTTATGATGTAAAAATTACCCGCGATAACGACACCTTTGTGGCATTGGGGGATCGAGCCAAAATTTCCAATAATTTTAAAGCCGATTTATTTGTATCTATTCACACAAACGCTACTAAAAACCGCCACGCCAACGGTTTTCAGGTATATTTCCGTTCGGAAAAAGCAACCGATAAAGAAGCCGCCGAAACCGCCGCATTAGAAAACGAAGCCATGCAATACGAAGAGGTGCATTACAATTTTGTGGATGCGCTCTTGCAGTCGCTGGTTAAAAATGAGTATATCAATGAAAGTTCTAAACTGGCCGGCTATGTGCGAAATGCCGTGTATAAGCAACCGGGGATTGGAATTGCCGTTAATCAAAACTCCAGCGTGCGGCAAGCCAATTTCTACGTATTAAAAGGGGTAAACAGCCCGGCTATTTTGGTGGAAATGGGCTTTATCAGCAGCCAAAAAGACCGCGCGCGTTTATCCAACAAATCCGCACGCGAGAAAATGGCCCTTGGTATTTATAACGGCATTGTAAATTATTCAAAAAAAGAACTGAAGAAATAGTTTTTATTACCTCTTTTCTTTCCCCTGGAAGAGAGCTTTTCTCAAAAATCGGTTTATTTACGCTAGGTGGCGGGTATGCCATGCTGCCTTTTATGGAGCGGGAAATTGTGGATAAACACGCCTGGATAAACCGTGCGGAATTTTTAGATTTAGTAGCCGTTTCCCAGGCGGCGCCCGGTATTTTTGCGGTGAACATGGCCATTTTTACCGGTTATAAATTAAAAGGTTTTTGGGGCAGCTTTTGGGCTACGTTGGGCGCAACATTGCCCTCTTTTTTGATTATTTTAGCCATTGCTGTTTTCTTCCAAAATTACCAAGACAATCCAACCGTAATTCGCATTTTTAAAGGCGTTCGCCCGGCGGTCGTGGCGTTAATTGCCGTGCCGGTTTTGCGTCTTGCTAAGGCGGCTAAAATCTCTTACAAAACAGTGTGGATTCCGGTACTGTGTGCGCTTTTAGTTTGGGCGGGGCACGTATCTCCCGTTTATATTGTATTAATGGCCGGGCTGGGCGGTTGGTTATATTCCCGCCGCAAGGAGGCCCGATGATTTACTTGCAGCTCTTTTGGACGTTTTTAAAAATCGGCCTATTTAATTTTGGCGGCGGTTATGCGATGATTTCGTTTATCCAAAACGAAGTGGTGTATAAACACGCCTGGTTGACAACCGCACAATTTACCGATATTGTAGCCGTTAGCCAAGTAACACCCGGCCCGGTGGGAATTAACATGGCCACGTATGCCGGTTTTTCGGCGGCGGGGGATGCGTGGGGTGCATTAATTGCCACCACGGCAGTCTGTTTGCCCTCTTTTATTTTAATGATATTAATTAGCAAGTATTTTTTAAAATACCAACACACGCACTGCGTGGAAAGCACATTTGCCGGGTTGCGCCCGGCAGTAGTAGGCTTAATTGCGGCGGCAGCCTTGGTGTTATGTAATGCAGAAAATTTTGTGGATTATAAGAGCGTGCTTCTTTTTGCCGGAGCTTTTTTGGCGGTTTGGAAATTAAAAGCCGGGCCGGTGTGGGTGCTTGCGGTGAGTGCGGGGATGGGATATTTGTGTTACTAATTTAACTTAAACTAACTTTTATATTTATAAAAACTCCGTTTTATTTAGACGGAGTTTATTTTTTAAAAAATACTATTGTTAGTTTTAACTAACTTTTGTATAATATAAGTACCAAGTTGTAAAAAGGAGAAAAAGATGAACTGTATTTGTAAAAAAATAATCATTACTATATCGGCAGTTGGGGCTATGGCCGGCTTGGCGCAAGCCAATACCGAACAACTAACCCGGGCCGTTGAACAACAACTCAAAACCTCACCGGTAGTAAATATTTCGTTGGATTGGGGGAAAGACAACCGGGCCATTACCACTCATTGTGAGGGTGTGTTAATAGGAGCTGGCGATAAAGTGGCCACCGTTAAAGAATGCTTTGAAAATAGCGGAGCTTCGTTGCAAAAGATAACGTTGTTTTTCTCTAATAAAAAAACAGCGGTTGGTAGTTGGAAAACGATTGAAATGCACAACGACATGGTGTTCGTTCGCGTTAATCCGCAAATTACCCAGGAAGTGAAAACTATGCAGGTAGGGTTAGTGCCGGCCGGGCAGAGCTTGCAAGATTATTATGGTGGAGAAGTGGGGGCAGAATTGATGGCTTTTATGATCCAGAAAGGTATTTCCCCAGCTCGTAACCGGTGCCGTATGGGGGCAAGCTCCTGGTGTGGGAAGCCGAGTTTAAAATTAGGCACACCGTTTTTTTGGAACGGCAAAGTAGTGGCACTATTTAAAGAAGTTCCGCGCCGTGTTTCCGTTTCTCTTTTTGGAGGGATATCCGAAGGACCATTACGCCTTTTTAGATAACAATATGCAGGGCCTCCGGGTGTTCTAGCCAAGCACGTGGGGGGAAGTTTCCTATACAAAAAACAACCGCCGGGTTTTATCCCGGCGGATGTTTTTGTGAAAGATTGTTCTTAATAGGCTAAAGCCGCATTAAAATTACACAATTCTTTGCGTTGGAGTGAAGTTGCCGGGTATCCGGTTGGTTTTGCTAATACGGAAATAGCATTTGGAGATAGGATGAACACTTGGTAAATATCGGTTTGAACTTCAAAAAGAATCTTTTGGTTTTTGCATGTATGGACTTTGTAAATATCATTGGAAAATTGATTTTTTAACTTTTCTAAAAACGATTCTTTTTTTCCGGAAGTGAAATTAATTTTTAATATTTGTTGTTGATCGGCTGTTGCAAATTGACGAACGGTAGAAAGGTTGCCGGGGACTGCTTGTTTGTAAAAATAAGCCCCTAACACATGCCAGGAGTCTGTATCAGAAAGAGCAACTTGGCGTTTTACGGTATTTTCCGAAGACTGAGGAACCTTTTTAGGAGAAATTGCGGTATCAGTAGTGTTTGCTTGGGTTGTAGTAGTGTTTGCTTGGGTTGTAGTAGTGTTTGCTTGGGTTGTAGTAGTGTTTGCCTTGGTTGTAGTAGTAACGACGGCTTCTTTCCTTGCCTCTTTTGTATTGAGAGAGGTGTTGGTTGGGGCGTTCTTTACGGGATGTTTGTCTTCATCGCGGTTGTGTGGGAAAGAAAAAGGAGAGGCTTTTTGTGTCTCCCAAAATTGCTTTGGATTAAAATGATTACAAAGGTAATCTAAGAAATTATTAGTAGCCTCTTTAACTAATTTGGAATCTTCGGGCAAATCAGCTTCCAAGTATGAATCTACAATCATCCAAGACGATGAGTTTGGGTGATATATGGTGGCCGATATTAAAGCATTGAAAGGATTATAATTATAAGCGATGCTGATATCTTTATCTAAGCATTGATGCTGGCGCATAGGGAGAAGTTTTTTTGCATATCCATAAGAAAACGGAGGATTTTTTAAGTCTTTCTGTACTTCTTTTTTAGGGTCAGAAGAAACATACTTCTCTTCCGGGAAATAGGATACTGATACTTCTTGCCATTCTATGCATTGATTTTTTTCATCATCAAGCAATTTATAAGAGCAGTGAACTTCAATATCGTCTTTCTTCGTGCAACAAAACTTATCGCCAAAGATATAAGTTGAAATATTTTTACACGGCGGTGGGCATGTTTCTTTTTGTTGCTCTTTCGCGCTTAAAGGCACATTAAGAAACATCAAGAAACAAAATAATACTTTCGTTAAATATTTTTTAGAATGATTATTCTGCATTGGTTGTTGTATTTTGAATAGGTGCCGAGGTCGCTATCACTTGTGTTTGGTCCTGGGGTGGGGTAAGTTTTACATCTTCAAACACGGCATCTTTATGGTCGTTAAGCCAACGGCGGTGATTTTTATAATCCGGCGAGAACTGCCCCACTAACTGCCAATACTCCGGGCCGTGGTTCATATGCACCAAGTGGCACAATTCGTGGATGACTAAATAGTCTTGTACTACGGGCGGCATTTTAATAATGCGGTAAGAATAATTGATGTTTTTCTTACCTGAACAGCTGGCCCACAAGGTACGTTGGTCTTTAAATACAACGTGATTATATTCTACGCCGATTTTAGCGGCCCACTCCTGCGTTTTAGCGGTTAAGGTTTCGCTGGCTTTGTCGCGCAACCATTGGGTAACCAAGGCGGACGGGTCCGCTTGCGGGGTTTGTAGATAAACGTGAAAAGCATTTCCGTCAAATGCCACCCCTTCTTCCTGGTCCGGCGTTACGTACATGCGGGCTTCGTACAAATCCCCATTGTAAAGAACGCGGTTGGCCGGCGTGATTGCCACCGGAGCAGTGCCCCCGTCGGTTGTGGCGGTTTCTTCGGGTTTACCGAAGACTTCCGGCAAGTCTTTTTTAAGTTTTTCTAAAAATAATTTTACGTCGCTAACAACGCTTTGTGTATCTGCCATAATTTCATTATAGCAGTTTTAGCCTTTTTCTCTACTAGAAAAATGTGCCATAAATGGGATTATTTTATACAATGAACTTATGACACAAAAACTCAAAAAAACCCCGCTGGCCGCGCGTTGTGAGCAAGCCGGCGGAAAAATGGTAGATTTTCACGGTTGGTTGATGCCGGTGCAATTTGCCGGAATTTTAGCCGAACACAAGGCCGTACGCGAACATGCAGGTATGTTTGATGTTTCGCACATGGGTCAGATTTTTGTAGAGGGACTCAACGCCTGGCCTTTTTTGCAATATATCAATTGCAACAATATTAAAAACGGCCCGGCGGAAGGGACTTATTCCCATATCTTAACGGAAAAAGGCACTATTATTGATGACGCTATTTCGTTTTGCTTGGCGCCGGAACAATTTTTAGTAGTCGTCAACGCGGCCTGCATTGATGAAGACTTTGCTTGGATGAAAAAACAAGCCAAAAAATTTAATGTTACGGTCCGTAACGAAAGCAGTAAATGGGGCATGATTGCCGTTCAGGGCCCCGAAGCCGTGGATATTGTTAATAAATTGCTCCCCGGTGTGGCAGATTTGCCGCGTTTTCATATTTCGCCACTTACGATGTTTGAAGTAGACGGCTACGTAACCCGCACCGGTTATACCGGCGAGGACGGCGTGGAAATTATGCTTCCGGCGGATAAAATTGGTTTGTTGTGGGATACACTTCTTCAATGCGGGGTCGTTCCGTGCGGTTTAGGCGCGCGCGACGTGCTTCGCTTGGAAGCCGGGTATCTGCTTAACGGCGCAGATGCCGATCAAACCCGCACGCCATACGAGGCCAACTGCGGCTGGGTAGTGAAATTAGCCAAAGAAAATTTTATAGGGAAAGATATTTTAGCCGCTCAGAAAGCCGCGGGTTTAAAAGAAAAACTAACGGCTTTTGTGCTCACTTCGCCCGGCGTGCCGCGCACGGGATGCAAAGTGTTCGTAGGTGATAAGGAAAAGGGCACACTTACCAGCGGTACTTATTCCCCGCTTTTTAAGGGGATTGCCGTGGGATATGCGGATACGGATTTAACAGTCGGGCAGGACGTGGAAATTGAAATCCACGGCAAACGGGCCAAGGCCCAAGTTGTAAAAACACCGTTTTATAAAAACCGGGTTTAAGGAGAAATTATGTATAACGAAGAAAATTGCCGTTTTGCCAAAACGCACGAATGGGCGTACAAAGAAGGAGATGTAGCCGTGGTGGGCATCAGCAACCACGCGCAAGAAGAAATCAGCGATATCGTATTTGTGGATTTACCGAAAGTCGGTACGCAAGCCGTCGCGGGGAAAAATTGCTGTGTGATTGAATCAGTTAAATCCGCTTCTGAAATTTACGCGCCTGTCAGCGGCGAAATTGTGGAAGTTAACGAAGCTTTAAATGCGGACCCGGCTTTAGTAAACCGCGAACCGCATGCCGGCGGTTGGCTCTTTAAAATTAAGATGACAAATCCCGCCGAATTTGACGCGCTCTTAGATGTAAACGCGTACAAAGCTACCATTCAAAAATAAGAAACGCCCCTGCCAAGCGCGGGGGCTTTTTATAAAAGGATTTTTATGTTTACTCCCCAAACCGAACAAGATAAACAGGAAATGCTGCAAGCGTTGGGCGTTTCTTCTGTGAAAGATTTATTAACGATTTCGCCGGATTTGTTATACCCGGCTTTAGATTTGCCCAATGCCTTAACCGAGCAAGAACTCGCGGCGCATATGCAAGAGTTAGCAAGTAAAAATAAGCCGCTGAAAAATTTTATCGGAGCCGGCTGTTACGAACATTTTATTCCGGCGGCGGTGCCGGCGTTGTCATCGCGCGGGGAATTCTTGACCGCCTACACGCCCTATCAGGCAGAAGCCAGCCAAGGCACTTTACAAACTATTTACGAATTTCAAAGTGCCATTTGCGCGCTTTTTGATATGGACGTAGCTACTGCTTCTCACTACGACGGTGCTACTGCTATGACCGAGGCGGCTTTAGCATGCCACCGCATTACAAACCGCACGGAAATTATTATTTCTTCGCACTTACATCCGCACTACAAAGAAGTGCTTAAAACGTACACCCAACACTTGGGTCTAACGATTAAAGAAGCAAAATCCACGCCCGCCGGCACATTGGATGTGGAGGCATTAAAAGCGCAACTGTCCGACCAAACAGCTTGCGTAGTACTACCTAACCCGAACTTCTTGGGATATTTAGAAGAGGTGGATACCATTTCGCAAATCACACATGAATCCGGTGCGTTGTTGGTGGCGGTGGTAAATCCGATTTCGTTGGGTGTGTTAAAAACGCCGGGAGCGTACGGAGCTGATTTTGCCGTAGCCGAAGGCCAATGCTTAGGCAACCCGATGAGTTTTGGGGGGCCTGGCCTAGGCATCATGACAGCAAAAAAAGCGTATGTACGCCAATTGCCGGGCCGCATTGTGGGTATTGCTAAAGATCATGACGGCCGCCGCGCTTTTGTGCTTACCTTGCAAGCGCGCGAACAACACATCCGTCGTGAAAAAGCATCTTCTAATATTTGCTCCAACGAAGCCATTTGCGCCTTAAACGCTGTTATTTATTTAACACTTTTAGGTCCGAAGGGTTTGCAAGAAGTTGCCGAACTCAACGTAGAACGCGCCCATCAATTAGCTGATAAAATCAGCCAAGTAAAAGGGTTTGAAGTAGAAACAAAATCTCCGTTTTTTAACGAGTTTGTCGTCGTTTGCCCGATTCCGGCGGGCCAAGTGATTGAAAAATTAGCTCAAAAGGGAATCGGTGCCGGGTATAATTTGAACCGGGCTGATAAAACGAAGCACAACCGCTTGCTCGTTTGCGCCACGGAAATGCGTAGCGAGAAAGATATTCAGGCCTATGTGGATGCCTTGGGGGAGATTTAATATGAAAGAAATTTTGAAACAAGGGGAATTATCTATTGAAAAATCTCGGCCCGGTCGGCGCGGGGTGCGGTTTGCCGCTGTCCGGCGGCCTGCCGGGGATTATTTGCCGGGTTCTTGTTTGCGTACGCAAGAACCAAATTTGCCGGAACTGAGCGAGTTTGATACGGTGCGTCATTTTACGCGGTTATCACAGTTAAATTACAGTTTGGACGCACAATTCTATCCGCTCGGTTCGTGCACCATGAAGTATAACCCCAAAGCGTATGATACGCTTTCGGTATTGCCTTCTTTTGCGTCAGCACATCCGTTTGCCCCGCAAATAGCCGTACAAGGCACATTGCAAATTTTGTACGAATTGCAAGAACTTCTTAAAAAAATTACAGGACTCGCTGCCTTCACACTTCAACCGGCAGCCGGGGCACACGGAGAATTGACAGGTATTTTAACGGTGCGTGCTTATCACGACGCGCACGGAAATGCAAACCGTACGGAAGTAATTGTTCCGGATACGGCTCACGGAACCAACCCGGCCACAGCCAATATGGCGGGGTATAGTGTAATCAATATTAAGTCGGCCGCGGACGGTTGTGTAGATAAAGAAGCATTGCAGGCGGCATTATCCGAAAAAACGGCGGCCGTTATGTTAACGGTTCCCAACACGGTGGGACTTTTTGAAAAAGATATTCGCGAAATTGCCGATATGGTGCATAAAGCAGGGGCGCTATTGTATATGGACGGTGCCAACTTTAACGCATTAATTGGGTTAGCTAAACCGGCAGATTTCGGTGTAGATGTGATGCATTTAAACTTGCATAAAACGTTTGCGGCTCCGCACGGAGGCGGTGGTCCGGGATCCGGCCCGGTGGGGGCGGCAGCACACGTGGCTCCGTATTTGCCCAAACCGATTGTGACGTTGGAAAACGGTGTTTATACCTTGCACGATACGCATGAAAGTTTAGGCAAAATGAAAGCGTTTTATGGCAATATCGCGGTTTGTTTGCGCGGATATTGTTACTTGCGCCAGTTTGACGGGGAAACGCTTAAAACCATTGCCGAAAATGCCATTTTAAATGCCAACTATGTGCGTGCAAAACTCAAAGGCAAATTTAATGCATTTTTTGATTGCCCGTGCATGCACGAGTGTGTGTTAAGTATTAATCCGGCTGAGATGAACGGCGTACACACCACCGATGTAGCCAAACGGCTGTTGGATTATGGTTTTTACGCTCCGACAATTTACTTTCCGCTGATTGTACCGGAAGCCATGATGGTAGAACCGACTGAAACGGAAAGCAAAGCCACGTTGGACGCATTTGTGGCGGCTTTGGAAGCTATTTACGAAGAAATCCAAACCGATCCGCAACTTGTTAAAGGGGCCCCACATACACAATGCGTTAACCGTATTGACGAAGTGTCGGCGGCACGCCAACCGAATTTGCGTTGGTAAGGTAGTTTGAAAACTTTGGTTGTTACACCCGAAACAATCGGACGGTTGTTTCGGGTGTGCTTGTAAATGTATGCATGTGCGTACGCGCCCGGAAGAAATTACGCTACGTTTTTATAACTGGACGCTTGGGCCGGCCGTGACGTTTGGTTATGCCCAGTTTATTAGCGAAGTGCGCCGCACATTACAGGAGCGTGATTTTAGCGCAGAGTATGCGCGTAGGCCTACCGGGGGCGGGGTTGTATTTCACGAAGATGATTTAACTTTTTCGCTTGTGTTTTCTTCCCAGGAACGCCCTACGGAAATTTATAAAAAATTACACGCATTTATTTTAGAAGAATTAGTGGCGCAAGGTCAAAGCGGAAAAGTTTTTGATACGCATTTGCCAGCGTCCGCGTATGCGCCCAGCGTAGGGCACGCGGCCAACGCCTGTTTTGTGCGCCCGGTGGAAAACGATTTGCTATCTGCTAGCGGGCAGAAAATGCTGGGCGGTGCAATTCGGCGTTTTGGAAATACGGTGCTTTATCAG
>CADBFX010000020.1:0-41186 GCA_902794125.1 uncultured Elusimicrobium sp.
AACTTTTACGGACCCGCACTCGCTGGTTGCGCCGGAACTGTTAGGTATTCCGCTTCATCCTACCCAACTATATGAATCTGGGCTTAATTTCTTATTATTTTTTTTACTCCACACGCTTTATAAAAAGCCGCACAAAGACGGTTCTATTTTAGTTTGCTACGTGGCGTGTTATAGTTTTCTGCGGTTTTTTATAGAATTTTTTCGAGGAGACTTTCGCGGAGCGTTTATTTTAGGATTGTCCCCCTCCCAATTAATTTCAATTATTATCACATTACTGGCCGGTGCATTGTGGATACGCATGGCCCAAAAGGAAAATTCCCATGGCTGATACTAAAAAAATCGTTTTTGACGGCTACTCCCGCCGCTTAGATGTGTTTGTTTCGGACGAACTAGAAAATCTATCCCGTTCTCTTGTGCAGAAACTAATTAAAGACGGACACGTTACCGTCAACGGTAAAAAAGTAAAACCGTCTTGGCCGCTTACCGCCGGAGAAACGGTGGAAATTACGCTTCCAAAGGCTGCCAGCCAAACCCAATTAAAAGATTTAATTATTCACGACGGTAAAGATTTTTTCGTGTTGATTAAACCCGCCGGAATGCTCGTGCATCCGCAAAGCCCGGTGTGGGAAGAACACCCCGAAACGGTGTTTTCTTCAGAAGAAACATTGGTTTCGGTTATTTTGGCTAATCCCCCCAAAGGTTTTGATACGTCCATGCCGCGCGCCGGCCTAGTGCACCGCCTGGACCGCGAAACGAGCGGCGTGATGGTGGTAGCCAAAACACAAGAATTTCAAGCGGAAATGGTTTCATTATTTTCCAACCGCGAAGTACACAAAACGTATCACTCGATTGCCTGCGGGGAAGTGCCTAACGACGAAGGCACAATTGACGTGCCGATCGGGCGCATAGCCGGCGGAAAAATAAAAGCCTCCGACGTCGGACGCGAAGCCGTTACCGGCTACAAAGTATTAGAACGCAAAAACGGATTTACGTATATTGAACTGTATCCAAAAACGGGCCGCACCAATCAACTGCGCGTGCATTTAAGTTGGCTGGGATACCCGGTGTTAGGGGATTGGTTATATAAAGGGGCAACGGCCAACCGCTTGATGTTGCACGCCAGGCGCATTGAATTTCAGCATCCCTTAACGGGCAAAATGTTAAGGTTTGAAGCCCCCGTTCCACAAGACTTTTTAGACGCGTGGAAACGCGTAACAAAAAGTAAATAATTATTACATCCGATAATTCTAAACCCGCCCGCTATTAAGCGAGCGGGTTTTTAGCTGTGCAAAAAGCCCCGGAAAATCTAACCCTTTTTTTGCATTGTCAGCAGAAAACTAATCTTTTATGATAGGAATATCACAAGTTTGTTCCGGGGGATAAACGGCTGCAAAGCCGGATAAGTTTGTTCCGGGGGATAAACGGCTGCAAAGCCGGATTAGGAACAACAACGCACACCAGGGGGCAGAGGAGCATTTTACGTGGGGTAAAATATCCTCTGTGGGATGCAAGAAGCCCCGGCCGGAGTACCCGGTGGGGCTTCTAGATTTCATCCGATCCGGTACCGGGAGGGGACCCGCACACCGGACATTATAAAGGCGCTGCTTCGTGGGAAAAGCAGCGCCCTATTTTTATAAATTTTTCTGGTAAATCCGGTAGCGCTTACTTAAATGGCAACCGCACTCCTCTATTCCGCGTAACATGCTGGCGTTATCCTCTAACACCCACGAAAGTTCTGCCTCGTTCCACACGGCTACGCCGTGCGTAATAATATGCTTAATTAAAATTAAATCTAATCCGCGCTTGCGAAATTCGGGCAATACGCCCAACATGATAAGCCGCGCGTCTTTAATCCGTTTCCACACCCATAACGCTTTTAATACTCGCCACGGGTTTTTCAATGAACCTTTTAATACTTTTAACACGTGGTTCATGTTGGGAATACAAATGTAAAACCCGGCCGGCACTCCGTTTTCTTCTATCACGCAGGTTCCTTCCGGCCGCAAAATAGGTTTTAATTCGCGCACGATATCCATAATTTCTTGTTTGGACAAAGGTACAAACCCCCAATTTTCCGCCCAAGCACTGTTGTAAATCGTGCGTATCATTTCGGCTTCTTCTTCTATTTTTTGCAAATTCAGTTGCCTTAGCGTAATGCCTTGGGCGCGTTCGCACCGGGCGCATATTTTTAAAAACCGTTCAGAAAATTTGTCGTCCTTTGTGCGGTGAAAAGCGAGCAAATCTTTTATCTTAGTTAAACCGAATTTTTCTAATAAATCTGCGTAATACGGGCGATTATACGGCATCATAATAGCTGGCATGGAATCAAACCCATCCACGAGTAGTCCATACACGTGGTTGCTGGACGGATTGGCCGGACCGCGCATAGCACTTACCCCTTGGGCACGCAACCAATCTTGCGCAGCTTGTAATAAAGCCGTAGCCACGTCTTCGTCGTTTGCACAATCAAAAAAACCAAAAAAGCCGATATTTTCGTGGTGATATTCATTATGGGCTCGGTTTACAAGCGCCATAATCCGCCCCACCGTTTGACCTTTTTTTTCAGCTAAAAATAAGGCGCGGGTAGCCGTAGTCCAAAAGGGATTATCTGCCTGCAACAAACGCTTGGTATCGGCTTTTAACTCCCCCACCCAGTACGGGTCGTTTTTATACAAAGAAAAAGGGAAATCAATAAATTCACTTACTTCGTAATCGGTCGTAACTTGGCGGATTTGTGCGGGCATAGTCGCTCCTAAAAAATAACACCCCGCTTACAGCGGGGGGTGTTAAACAAAACTTACTTAATGATACCTACTGCACGTCCGGCTTGAGCAAACGCATCTATAATTTTTTGGACATGTTGGTCCGTATGCGTAGCCATCAGCGTCAAGCGGATAAGCGAACGGCCGGGAGGTACCGCCGGGCTGATAACCGGGTTTGCAAAGATACCCATTTCGTGCAAGGCACGCCACATTTTAAAACAATTTTCGTTGCTGCCTACATGCACCGGCAAAATCGGCGTTTTGCTGGTGCCTAAATCGTACCCTAAATCTTCCAATCCTTTTTTGAGGTTCGCCGTTAAACGGAACAAATTGTCGCGGCGAGAAGTATCGTTTTCAATTAACTCTAACGCTTTAGTGATAGAAGCAATACAGGCCGGCGGCATAGAGGCCGAGAAAATTTGGCTGCGTGCATTGTGGCGCATATAGTGGATAACATCTTTATCCCCCACCACAAAACCACCGACGGTAGCAAACGTTTTGGAGCACGTGCCTACCACCAAATCTACTTCGCCGTTTTCTAAGCCGAAGTATTCGCACGTACCGCGACCGGTTTTACCAATAATTCCGGTTGCGTGGGCATCATCCACCATAATCCGCGCACCGTATTTCTTGCCTATTTTAACAATTTCCGGCAACGGGCAGATGTCCCCTTCCATGCTAAACACACCGTCCACAATAATCAACTTGCCGGCTTCGGCAGGCAGTTTGGCCATTACGCGCTCTAAATCGGCCGGGTCGTTGTGTTTAAAGCGGACCATTTCCCCTTCGGACAGGCGAACCCCGTCCAAGATGCTGGCATGGTCCAACTTATCTACAATAGCGTAATCGCCTTTTTTAAGAAGACAGGAAACTACCCCTAAATTCATCTGATAACCGGTAGCAAATAAAAGACCGGCTTCTTTACGTTTAAACTTGGCTAATTTTTCTTCTAACGCATCGGCAATTTTGGTGTTCCCGTTTAGTAAGCGCGAACCGGCTACCCCGGTACCGTATTTTTGGACGGCTTCTAACGCGGCTTTTTTCATTTCCGGGTCGTTGGCTAAGCCTAAATAGTTGTTAGATCCTGCCATGATGTATGTTTTTCCGCCCAACACGACTTCCGGCCCTTGGGCAGATTCTATCGGTTGAAAGTAACCGTAAATTCCCATACGCATTGCCAGTTTAGCGTCTTTATAATTTCTGCATTTTTCAAAAATATCAGCCATAGTTTCCTCTATACTTCTCCGTCGGGTACACCCCGCGGCTATTTACTTATTTTTTTAATAATGTTTGTGGTAGAACGCCCCTTTAACAAAGCAAAACGTACCACTTTTTTTGCAAATTCTCTGCCTACGATTTCGGAAGGTTTATAATCTCCACCCTTCACGAGTACATCGGGACGTACCAGTTTAATTAACTGATATGGGGTATCTTCTTCAAAAATACACACCGCCGACACACTTTCCAACCCCGCCAACACAAGGGCACGATCCGCCTGGCAATTAACCGGGCGAGTAGGGCCTTTTAAGCGTTTCACGGAAGCATCGCTGTTTAAACCCACCACCAATACGTCCCCTTTGGAGCGGGAAAATTCCAACACGCTCACGTGTCCGGCATGTAAAATATCAAAACAACCGTTCGTAAATACGATTTTTTTACCGGCCTTACGTTGGGTTTCTACCCATTTTTTAAGCTGCCGCGGCCCTAAAATTTTACTTTTCGCTTTCATCTTTCTTTTTATCCGCGGCCATCATCCGTTCAATTAGGCCAGTATCCATATTGCCTTGTATAAAATCTTCGTTATTCACGATTTTTTTATGGAACGGAATCGTCGTTTTTACGCCTTCCACCACAAACTCATCCAAACACCGGCGGCTACGCGCTAATAAACGGGTGCGATCCGGCGCGGTGACAATCAGTTTAGCCATCAAACTGTCGTAATAACTGGGAATCGTGTACCCCGGATACATATGGCTATCAATCCGCACGCCCAACCCCCCCGCCGGAATCCATTCTTCAATGGTGCCGGGGTTCGGCGTAAAATTATGTTCACTGTCTTCAGCGTTAATGCGGTGCTCGATAGCGCGGCATAAAATAACGGCCGCTTCTTTTTGGGTAATATCCAGCGGTTCGCCTTGCGCTATTTTGAGTTGCATTTTAACTAAATCCTGTCCGCAGACGGCTTCCGTTACCGGATGTTCCACTTGAAGACGCGTATTCACTTCCATAAAATAAAATTCTTTGTTTTGCGCCATTAAAAATTCCACCGTACCTACTCCGCGGTACTCGGCAGCTTTGATAAGTTTGCAAGCCGCTTCTTGGAGTTTGGCACGCGTCTTAACATCCACAAACGGGGAAGGCGATTCTTCCACTAATTTCTGGTGACGGCGCTGCATGCTGCAATCGCGCTCCGCAAAGGCCACTACATTGCCGTAATTATCGGCAGCCACTTGCACTTCAATATGGCGCGGATTTAAAACGAGCTTTTCAAAATAAACGCGGTCGTCGCCGAAGTTGGCCTTAGCTTCGCCTTGGGCCGTTTTCATCATAAGGTCCAAATCTTCTTCTTTTAAGCACGCCCGCATTCCCTTTCCGCCGCCGCCAAGCGTGGCTTTAATCATAATCGGAAACCCGATTTTTTTGGCTACCGCATGATAATTTTTTCCTACAATCCCGTCGGAACCGGGCGTTATCGGCACACCGGCCTTAATGGCAATTTCGCGCGCGGTGGATTTGACTCCCAGCATGGAAATGGCGTGTGCGCTGGGCCCAATAAACGTCATGCCGGCTTTGACGACGGCCTCTGCAAAATCGGCATTTTCCGACAGAAAACCATATCCCGGATGAACCGCATCGGCTCCTGTAATTTTAGCAGCCGTAACGATCGCATCTATATTTAAATAACTTTGTGAGGAAGGTGCCGCCCCAATGCACACAGCTTCATCGGCCATGCGTACGTGCAAGCTGCTGCGGTCCGCTTCCGAATAAATTGCCACGGAAGCAATCCCCATTTCTTTTAGTGTGCGGATAACACGCAACGCAATTTCTCCGCGGTTAGCAATGAGAACTTTTTTAAAAGGAGTGATTTTTACGTTGGAAGCCATAAGTTATTTCTCAATAAAAAATAAGGGCAAGCCAAACTCAACCGGCGCGCCTTCTTTCGCAGTGATAATGCGGAGTTTCCCGGAGATAGGAGCGGTAATTTTGTGCTTTTTGGAAATGGTTTCCACCCAGCCCAATCTATCGCCTTCTTTAATAACCTGGCCTTCGGTTAAGGTTAAATTTTTGCCTTTTTCAGCCATGCGAAAAATCCCTACCGCAGGCGCCGGCACCGGCGTAAGCGAGCAGGAAAATTCGGTAGGTTCGGGCAAAGCTTCTTGCGTTTTCACTTCAATAGAATCGCCGTTTTTTTCATAGCAAAATTCGGCCAAATCGGTGGTTTTCATCCAATCGGTAATTTCGGTAATGAGTTTGGTATCCATGTCATCTCATCCTAAATAAAATAAAAATGTGTATAGTTATTTTAGCATTTTTAGGCGAGTTTGTAACTAACCCTTTTATGCATTGGGAAAGCGAAAGGGAAAATGATACACTTGGGTATGCAAAAAATAGCAACCTTACTTAACTTGTTGTTTTGGTTGGTCATCTGCCAACTGCCGGGCCTGGTGGGTGCTTCCACTGTGCCTGCTAATATGGAGTGGTACCGCTCTTTAGTAAAACCACCCCTCACCCCACCGGACGCTGTTTTTATGCCCGTGTGGGAACTGCTGTATTTGCTTTTGGGGGTATCGGCCTTTTTGGCCTTGCAACACAAAACTAAACACTCCACCCGCGCTACAGCATTGTTACTTATGCAACTAGTGCTCAATGCGATGTGGACACCCGTCTTTTTCGGATTACACCACTTGGCGGGAGCATGCATTTTAATACTCATTATGCTAGTGGAAGGAGCCTTCTTGCACCGGGCATTCAAACGGCAAGAAAAATTGGCCGCGTGGTTATTATGGCCCTACTGGATGTGGCTCTGTTTTGCCACTTATTTAACGGCCGGATGTTGGTTATTAAATTAGAACATAAAAAAGCCCCGGCATAAAAACCGGGGCTTTTTTATTTCAGTAATTTTTAATTAGAGGACAACATCGTCCCCGGGAAATAACTGCTACACTCACTACCGGAACACGTGACCGAGGCAATCTTTCCGTCAGATAAATTAAAACAGAGAGTAGCCCTTCCATCAGCCTCATAGACTTTCTGCGCGCAAACATCCGCAGTATTACCAGAACCACCTGCCGCTAGCATCCAACTTTCGCCGTTAATTTTTAAAGCAGGAACATCTATATCAAAGTCCCCCGCATCATAAGATTCTATTTTCCCTGCATGAGAATATGAAAAATAGCCTCGTTGATACCGTCCATCTTCCAAATAGGCCATATTCATGGCTTTTGCCAATGCTTGCACACTTGTCATAATTTGAGTGCCTTTGGCTTTTTTAACGGCTTTTGTGTATTGTGGCAATGCCACGCTGGATAATATACCGATAATTAACACTACTACTAATAGTTCTACAAGTGTAAAACCGCGTTTAAATGCATTTTTCATGTTCTCGTTTCCTTTTTGACAAATTTTGTCTATAAACAAATTTTATCAAAAAAAATTACAAGCGTTTTATATTTTTCCAACCGGAAAAACAAAAAAATAGAAACTGTTCGGCATATAAACAGGCTACGGATACCTGTTATACAGGTATCCGTAGCCTGTTATCGTCGTTATATTTATTTGCGCAATTTTTTTACTAAATCCATCCCCAGGCGAAGGGTTCTGCAAAACCCGGAATCCAAAAAAGTAGCAAGATTATCCATGAGTTCAAACGTGCTTTTTGTTTTTTCCACGTTTTCCGCCGTTGTAACTGCCAGATATTCTACAGCTTCGGCTGTGCGCGTAACTTGCAAAATCGCACGCACTGCAAAAATAACCAATATCACAAAAGCAACTACCGCAATTAAAGTACACCATTGATAAAAATCCATATTCCCCTCCTGTTGTACACTTTATTTAATCAGTTTGTGCGTGCCACGTCAAGCAGGAAAAAACACTTTCTATTTTATCGACGAGAAATAGCTGTTTTTTTATTTTTTAAGCAGCGCAACTTTTGTTAGGCGGCCCTTTTTTGGAACTGTATTTGCTTATTTTTTAAACATTATTTTTGTAGGACCAAAAAAAAGTTGACATCATTTTCTTTATTAGTAATAATTATTATTAACAAAACGGGAAAAGATGATCCCCGGAAGCCCAAAATGCTGTTTCTCCGACGGAAACATTTTTTTATCGCCAGTTACTACTTAATTTTTTAAGACGTAATTTGCATTTTTGTTTTGTTTTTGTCAAAATTGTAGAAGCCGCTGCTTTGATTAGCGGCTAATTTCTAATCAGGATGCAAGATTATGAAAAACTCAGAAGTAATTACCCACATTGTTAAAAGAGATGGTTCTACCCAAGTTTTTGATTCTAAAAAGATTACCAAAGCGATTGCGAAAGCCGCTGAAGTAACGGGTGAATTTGACGAAGAAACCGCCAAAAAATTGACGATTCGCGCAATTAACATCATCCAACAACTTTATTCGGACACCATTCCCAACGTAGAAAACGTACAAGATATTGTAGAAGATGTACTCTTAACTTCTAATTATCACAAAACAGCCAAGGCCTACATCTTGTACCGTGACCAACACGCCCGCATGCGCGAAATTACCTCTAAGTTTAATGTGGACTTAGTGGACCAATACTTGCAAAAGATTGACTGGCAAGTCAACGAAAACAGCAACATGGGCTATTCGCTGCAAGGGTTAAATAACTATATTTCTTCTGAAATCAGCAAAGTATATTGGCTTAACAAAATTTATCCGGCCGATGTAAAACGCATGCACTCGGAAGGGGATTTCCACTTGCACGATTTGGGCTTGTTAGGTGCCTACTGCGTAGGCTGGGATTTGCAAGACTTACTTTTAAGCGGTTTTACCGGCGTAGTCGGTAAAGCGGAAAGCAAACCGGCTAAACACTTACGCACCGCGTTAGGTCAAGTAGTCAACTTCTTCTACACCTTGCAAGGCGAAAGTGCCGGCGCGCAAGCGTTTAGCAACTTTGATACGCTCTTGGCTCCGTTTATCTACTACGATAAATTGACCTATGATGAAGTCAAACAAGCACTTCAAGAATTTTTGTTTAACGTCAACGTGCCTACCCGCGTAGGCTTCCAAACGCCGTTTACCAACTTAACCTTGGACTTGACGGTTCCTTCCTATTATAAGGACCAACCGGTTATTATCGGCGGAAAACTGCAAGACAAAACGTACGGCGAATTCCAAAACGAAATGGACATGCTTAACCGTGCGTTCTGCGAAGTAATGCTCGCGGGTGATGCGAAAGGCCGCGTGTTTACGTTCCCGATTCCGACGTACAACATTACCAAAGATTTTGATTGGAACAACCCTAAATTGGAACCTTTATGGGAAATGACGGCCAAATACGGTATTCCGTACTTTGCTAACTTCATCAATTCGGACATGAACCCCGAAGATGCCCGTTCCATGTGCTGCCGCTTGCGCATTGATAACCGCGAACTCAGAAAACGCGGCGGCGGATTGTTTGGTTCGGCTCCGCTGACGGGTTCTATCGGCGTAGTAACCATCAACTTGCCGCGCTTAGGATATTTGTCCAAAACGGAAGATGAATTCTTTGCCAACCTCAAAAACCGCATGGATATTGCCAAGATGAGTTTGGAAATCAAACGCAAAGTCATTGAACGCTTTACCAAAGGTAATTTGTATCCTTATATGAGTTTCTACCTGCGCTCCGTACGCCAACGCTTCAACGAATATTGGAAGAACCACTTCTCCACCATTGGGCTTGTTGGCTTAAACGAAGCGGCAGTGAACTTGATCGGCACCGATATCGGCACGGAAAAAGGTCGCAAATTTGCCGAAAAAGTACTTACCTTCATGCGCGAAACCTTGGTGAAATACCAAGAAGAAACCGGCAACAACTACAACCTGGAAGCCACCCCGGCGGAAGGCACCTCCTACCGCTTGGCTAAACTGGATAAAGAACGTTACCCGGAAATCATCTGCGCGAACGAAGATTTGTATAAACAAGGTCACCAACCTTTCTATACCAACTCTTCCCAATTACCCGTTAACTATACTGACGACGTATTTGAAATGTTGGACTTGCAAAGCTCCATCCAATCCAAATACACCGGTGGTACGGTACAACACATCTTTACGGGTGAAAAGATTAAAAATTTAGATGCGATGAAGAAATTCATCCGCACCGTATGTGAGAAATATACGTTACCGTATTTCTCCATTACGCCTACGTTCAGCGTCTGCCCCAAATGCGGCTACATTGAAGGCGAACATTTTGAATGCCCCAAATGCAAAGCCGAACGGATGCAGGAGCTGGAACGCAAAGTACGGCTTTTGGAAGAACAGCTATACAGTAAATAGTTCTTCCGTAAGATTATCTTTTTTGGGTTATTTTGCGCCCCAAAAAACAGTTGCAACGAGTTGGTCAAAGACCCCAATACTGCAAGGGTTTAGGCTTAAAAACCAACAAAATTGCACCCGACAGACAATTAGGAGAAAATTATGACCGCACAAGAAAGAGAAGTTGTTGAAAATAAAATTTCGGAACTCAAAAAGGAAATGACGGACGTCCACGGTTCCAAATGTGAAGTATACTCCCGCGTAGTAGGTTATTTGCGCCCGGTACAAAACTGGAACAAAGGCAAAAAAGAAGAATTTGCCATGCGCAAAACCATGCATGTGGGCTGCGGTTGCGATTGCGCCAGCGATAAATAACTTTCCTTTCTTGAGGCAACTGGTTTGGCATGAAATTTGGCGGACTTATTAAATTTACACTAATAGACTTCCCGGGCCGGCCGGCCGCGGTGGTGTTTACCCAAGGGTGTAATTTCCGTTGCCGCTACTGCCACAACCCGGAACTAGTGTACCCGCACTTATTTGCCGAACCTGTTGCCGAAGAGGAAATCTATTCGTTTTTAAAACGCCGCCAGGGAACCCTGGAGGGCGTTGTTGTTTCCGGCGGGGAACCCACCCTGCACGAAGATTTAAAAAATGGGTTACGCCACAAAGTTAGACACCAACGGCGCACGCCCGGAAGTAATCAAAAACCTTATCCAAGAAAAATTGGTAGATTTTATCGCCATGGATCTAAAAGCCCCGTTTGAAAAATACTGTTTGATTACCGGAGCTGAAACCAACCCCGAAATCTTACGCCAATCCATGGATTTAATTAAAAATAGCGGTATTGACTACGAATTTCGCACCACCTATGATAAAGAAGTGCTGACCGATGCGGATATCGCCGCGCTCACCCAACTGGCCGGTAAAAATTACCGCGTGCAAGAATGTTTGCCGGTAGCCAAAGAAAAAAATGTGCTTAAGGTAATGCACAAAGAAATATAAATTGCCTCCTTTTTAATAAAAACCCCGGCTTTTTAGCCGGGGTTTTTATTAGGAAAAGGCACACAAAATTCCCGGAAGGAAGATCCCTCCGGGAAGGAAGTTATTTCAGAATAGTAATGGAAGAAGCTCCTGCATCATTACGCACGTTGTCTTTGAACTCATCAAATCCACCCGGCGTAGTCATATAGGCTGCTTCAAACTGCGAGATAAAACCAACCACATTAAAGGTTTTACCGTCTTTGGTTGTAAATACTTTCTGCGAGATATACGTAGCAGCCATACCGGCGGCTTTCATATCTTTAGCACGCAGCGCATTGTATTCTTCGATTGTTCTGGAAAAGCTTTGGAAGATGTTTCCAATGGCTTGTTTATCTTCCAGGCCAGTCGGGTAATACATATTGGCTTTAATTTGTTTAGCCGCCGCATCTACTTCTTTAATAACGGGCAGAACCAAATCCACTCTGGAAATATCCTGTTTAGTAAAATGTCCGGTTTCGCTCAAGTTTTGCAATTTGGTTTCAATTTTTTTCGTTGCAACTTCCAATTTCAAGTCTGCTTCCAACGCGGCACCGAATTCATCAAATTTTTGTTGTTCGGTCGGCCACAAGGTAACGCTTTCCATTCTTACATAAGCAGGAATAGTAATTTTTTGCGCACCGTTGTTAATGCTAATCGGTTGGGAGATATGTTCTGCAATGGCTTTTACTACGGCCGGTTCTCCACCGTGTAATTTCATGTAAGCTTCGCGCGTATCATCCATTTGTTGGAAGATGACGCTCCACTCATAGTACTTATGGCTGGCCACATTGGCTTTGAATAATTCAAACGCTCTGATAACAGCTTCCACATTTTCTGCTTGGCTGGGAGCCGCGGCTTGTACTTGCGCGCGGACATTGCGTTCAATTTTCGTGGTATCTACTTGCCCGGCGGCTTGTGCGTTGGCTACCACAGCCGCGAATAGAGAAACTACAAACAACGAAACTGCTTTTTTCATATGCCTCTCCTTTGTTTAAGTTATATCCTTACACTAATATTGTATGCTTTTGAAAAAAGGGTCACAAGGGCC
Source organism: uncultured Elusimicrobium sp. (assembly GCA_902794125.1). Lineage (GTDB taxonomy): Bacteria > Elusimicrobiota > Elusimicrobia > Elusimicrobiales > Elusimicrobiaceae > Avelusimicrobium. Next base: position 12,312 of record CADBFX010000020.1, read on the forward strand.
ATTGGGCCTAAAAACCCATAGGTCTTTGTACCCGGAGAGTTCATAGGTAATTAATAACTAAACTCGCCTTTTTCGTACACCGTTACCGTCGTTCCGTTTTTGAGTTTAGCCGTAACGCGTTTGTTTTCAGTGTTAATGAGGTCCCAATGTAAGGAAGAATCGTTAAAGCCGAGTTTTTCTTTCATCTTTTTATCTAACTTGGCTTGCGGACCGGTAAACGTATCGGCATAGCTGGCTCCCACCGCTACGTGGCAGTTACCGTATTTGCCGCCGAAATTTTCATCATACAGAATATCGGCCATGAATTTAGTAATCTTGGAGAATCGACGGTCGGTAAGCGAAAACTCGCCGATTTGCGCCGCCCCGCGGTCCATAGCTAACATTTTACGTACAAATTCGGCCCCTTGCTCGGCATCGGCCTTTACGGCGCGTCCGTTTTTAAATTCCAACCGAACCCCTTTTACATAATTGCCGCTTCTGTAAGAAGACAAATCAGCAAAATATACCCCTTTCGTTCCGCGCCAATCGGGCGATGTAAAAATTTCAAATGACGGCACGTTGCACCCACTGCCACCGATAAATTTGCGTTTCTCCCCCAACAAGACCGTAAAGTCCATATGGTCCGATTCAATGTGGAGCGTTTCAATTGGCAACGAAGAAAGCCACGCGCCGATTTCCGTAATTTGCGCCATTACTTCCTTCCACTTTTTCACAGGGTCTTTTTCATTTAAAAAACAAGCGCGCGCCACTTGGTTGGCATATTCTTTGGGCGTTAACCCCGCGCGTTTGGCCAGTTCTTCCGTCGGCCAGTTGCAAAGCGTCCACGAAAAAAGACCTTTTTGCTCGCGCACATCTAAAATTTCGCGCACCGGTTTGCGGGCCACGGCACTTTTGGCAATGCGGGCCGGGTCAGCATCTTTTAAATGTGTTAAATCCATAGGAGCGTGCAACGCAATCAAACCGTTAATACCGCCTTGAAATTCTTTTTCTCCGGGCGGCAAGAAAGAAAGCTGGGTATTATCGGCCGTTTGGTAAAAAGCTTTGGCAAAGCCTTCCGGCGCTTGGATACGCGTAATTACTTGGGCGCGCTGAGCAATCAGTTTTTTATAAATTGCTTCCGCTAACGGTAGGGCGGCTACATCTGTGCGCAAAAGCACGGAATCATATTTTTTAAACGTTCCGTTACGACGGGCCACTTTCAACGCCCGAATCATTACATCGGCATATTTTTCGGTTTGCAATTTGGTAAGTAACATTTTTTTATTCCCCCTTTTGGTCTATTAATTGTATAATAGCAAATAAAGAATACCGGGTGAAACAAAATGAAAAAAATAATAATGACCCTATTGATTTGCGCTGCTGTACTTCCCGCTTGGGCAGATGTATCGCCTAAACCGGAAATGGAATTTTCCTTCATTTATAATACAGAAAACAAACCGCTCATTAGTGCCACTCGCAGTGAACAAATCCAATGCGTCGACAACCAATGTTTAGAAGAAAAACCCCTCGGGCACTACGGTATTCAAAAGTTATACTGCGGTGCAGGCCGGTGTTTTTCTGTAGCGTATGAATACACCGATTTCCAAAAATTAGTCATTGGGTTTGAAGACGGATCTGTGCGGGAAAGTAACATTTTCCCCGCATCCCATCGCCTGCGCTCTCGTTTTAATGTATATGTAGAAAAAGATTCTTTGCGCGTGGAACCTTCCGATGTAATTCCGGATGCAAACGCTTGGGGTCGAACCGATGCCTGGGTTTCTTTATTCATTATTTTACTGTTGGAAATGCTGGCGGCCGTGGCGTATCTTACCTACGTTAAACGCAGTTTCAAAGTGTTATACAGCGTGTTGGCCGTCAATCTATTAACCACTACGCTTTGCTGGTGGGGACTGGCGTGGTATGTATCTGAATCGGCTCTCTTGTGGTTGTTCTGCTTCACGGTAGAAGCCTTATTACTGCGCGTAATGAATTTAAAACGGCTCTCTCTCAAGGAATCTTTTATGCTCAGCCTTACGATAAATGTTACCAGTTATACGCTGGGCATGATAATTTCGTTTATTTTGGCCCCGTATTTATTTTAAGGAGAAACTATGTCCCGTTACGATCGCATGACGTACCGCCGTTGTGGAAAAAGCGGTTTAAAACTTCCTTCTGTGTCTTTGGGGTTATGGCACAACTTCGGCTCCGGAGATAATTTTGATAATATGCGTGCGCTCTGCCGCACTGCTTTTGACTGCGGAATCACTCATTTTGACGGAGCCAATAATTACGGCCCTGTCCCCGGATCGGCCGAAGAAAATTTGGGGCGCATTTTGCATGGTGACTTGGCCGCCCATCGCGACGAACTTATCATCAGCACCAAAGCCGGATACACCATGTGGGACGGCCCATACGGCGATTGGGGCAGCCGCAAATACTTGCTGGCCAGCTTGGACCAAAGTTTAAAACGATTGGGTCTTAAATACGTGGATATTTTTTATCATCACCGCATGGATCCCAACACCCCATTAGAAGAAACCATGGGTGCACTGGCTACTGCGGTGCATAGCGGACGGGCGCTTTATGCCGGCATTTCTAATTACGACCGAAAAACCGCCCGGAAAGCCGCCGCGATTTTGAAAGATTTAAAATGTCCGTGCATTATTAACCAAGTCCGTTATTCTATTTTTGACCGCCATATTGAAAAAGACGGTTTAAAAGAGTGGGCTGAAAAAAATGGCATGGGGCTTATCATCTTTAGCCCGCTTGCCCAAGGTCTATTAACTAATAAATATTTGCATGGTATTCCGCAAGACAGCCGCATGGTCAAGGACGGACGGTTTTTAAAACCGGAGGCTCTTACCGAGCACCGCCTCAACCAAATCAAAGAATTAAATAATTTAGCATTAGAGCGGGGTGAAACGTTAGCCCAAATGGCCCTGGAATGGGTACTTAAAGATGCGTCCGTTACCAGCGTACTAATCGGGGCCTCTAAACCGCAGCAAATCATAGAAAACGCTTACGTGGCAGAGAATATTCATTTCTCTAAAAAAGAGCTGGCGGAAATCAACCGTATTTGCAAATAAAAAACCGGGGATTCACTCCCCGGTTTTTTATGTATCAACTTCCTTTAAAAAATAAGTAAAGAAAGTGCCATCACAGCCATACCCACAATCACCCCTGCAATCACGCGGTGACCTTCGCCGTATTCGTGTGCAGTGGGTAATAATTCATCTAACGAAATATACACCATAATTCCACCTACCAGCGCAAACATAACCCCAAATAATGTTTCGTGCAGTACCCGGCGAAACAACCAAAATCCAACGAGTGCCCCCGCAGGTTCTGCCAAACCCGATAAAGCGCTATAACTAAATGCTTTGAAGCGGCTGTTGGTAGCATGGAAAACAGGCAACGCTACGGCAATCCCTTCCGGGATATTATGAATAGCCACGGCCACCGCTACGGAAACTCCTAAAAACGGCTCCTGCAAAGCAGCCATAAAGGTGGCTAACCCCTCCGGGAAATTATGTATTGCTAATGTAAGTGCCGTAAATAATCCAAGGCGTTTTAATTTATCTTGCGGGCTTAACGTACGCACTTGAACGTGATGAGAAGGCAAAAGCGTATCTATTAGCCACGCTATGCCAATTCCCACAAAAAAAATACCCGTGCTTAGCCACGCCCCGCAACTGGGCCCATGGATACGCTGCAATACAACGAAAGATTGGGGTAACAACTCCCGAAACGAAACATAAATCATCACTCCAGCCGAAAAGCCTAACCCCAAGGAAAGAACAGCCAAGTTCTTCTTTTTAATAATAAATGCCAGCGCACCGCCTATCATAGTGGCTGCGCCGGCTAAAAAACTAAGTAACAACGCTATTGCTACCGCTGTTTGCATAGCCCTACTTTACAAAACTCTATCTCTTTTAGCGGCCCGCAAAAAGGATTAGCGTAATTTAATTGCTATAATAAAGTATGGCCGTAACTACCGAAAACATCCTCCTTACCGACGAATTTAAAGATGCCTTGGCGTTATTAGAACATAAACCCGCCGTACAGCCGCTTATTTTTATCACAGGGAGAGCGGGAACGGGAAAAACCACATTACTGCGTTATTTTGCCAGCCATACCGCCCAAAATGTAGTAGTTCTGGCAACAACGGGTCTGGCGGCTATTAACGTGCATGGACAGACCGTTCATTCTTTTTTCCATTTAAAACCGGGCAATTTATTGGACCTGAGCAACTTAAAACGCTTGCCCCGGCGCACGGTAGACGCCGTAGATACGATTATCATTGACGAAGCATCTATGCTCCGGGCCGATTTATTAGACGCCATTGATTACATCCTTCAAATCTCTACGCACAGCGATGAGCCGTTTGGCGGTAAAAAAATTATTTTATTTGGGGACTTATTCCAACTTCCCCCCGTAGAAGAAAAATCATCCGGCGGCTTATTTGATTATTTTCAAGCCCGCTACGCAAGCCCTTATTTTTTTGAAGCGCAAGTATTGCGCCGCTTGCCGCTGGAAGTGTTTGAGCTACGTCGTATTTTCCGCCAACGCACTGACCCGCAATTTGCACAACTGCTCAACTTAATTCGCGAAGGGCGTGCGACACAACCTCAGTTGGATACCTTACTCAATACGCGCAAAACCACTGAACTGCCCGAATCGTTTGAAAACTGTATTATCTTGTCCCCCACTAACCGCGAAGCTGCCGCCCGCAACCTGCATTATTTATCGCTACTACAACAACCGGAATTTACGTATCCGGCCATAGTGGATGAGGGGTTTTCGCAAAAAAATACGCCGGCAGAAACAACGCTTCATTTAAAAAAAGGCGCTAAAATTATGATGCTCATGAATGACGACAATTGGGTGAACGGGGATATCGGCACCGTGTATGATTTAGGGCCGGATTTTATTAAAGTGGAACTAAAAGGATGTGTGTATCAAGTAGAACCGCACGTATGGGAAGATGTGCGTTATGAATGGAATGATCTTTCCCAAAAATTAGAACCGCGCGTGAAAGGTTTTTTTAAACAATATCCTTTAAAATTGGCCTGGGCCATTACAATTCACAAATCGCAAGGCCTGACGTTTGAAAATGTATATTTAGATATGGGGCGCGGTGCTTTTGCCACGGGACAAACATACGTGGCACTCAGCCGTTGCCGCACGTTGGCGGGCATACATTTAAAAAAAGATATTTTGGAAAAAGATGTGTTATGTGACAAGCGGGTACAACAATTTTTTAACCAAGTACGCGGGCCTAAACAAGTTTCTTATTAAAGGAACACAACTACTAACCCTATCAAGAAAACTGCGCCGCCCGCAAACATCAAAAATCCACCCAGCAACATAAAGAACCAATCTAATAATTCCGACGCGCCGGAATAAACGCGGGCCTCTTCTATATTTTCCGGGTTAATGCCTACTTGTTTTCTGTGGCCAATGACCGGGGGAATATCACTGCCAAACTCTGCGGTTACTTCGCGTGTTTCTCCGTCAAAATAAAAGCGTACAGTCGGATAATACATTCTTACGTAGCGAGGGCGATCCCTCTCTATGTTTTCAACAAGCCGGGATTGGTACGATACCACTTCTCCCCACACTTTAATAGCCCTTGCAAAAAAGTTCTTATTGCGCTTGCGGCAGAAAAACCCTAATGCAAATAGCGCCATCCCGGTTATAAAACAGTCTCCCACCAGAATATCTCCTTAAGATAACCACCCGTATATTGCTCCGCCCATCATTACAAACCCCGCTCCAATAAATAGGCCGTACAGGATCAAGGAACCCTTGGAATATACACGCGCTTTTTCTATATTGTTCGGGTCTACGCCTACCCAGCGTTCTTTTCCTAATTTGGGTTTCCACGAGGCCGAAGAACCTTCCGTTACTTGCCGGGTTTTGCCGTCAAATTCAAAGGTAACAATAGCGGAATACATCGTTTGCCGGCCGTGTTCGTGGTCATAATCTGCCCGTTCGTGTATGCCGCTTACAATGCCACGCACCATAATAGCATGTTTAAAAAATTTTCTATCGTAGCACCAGAAAGCAATTCCCACGCCGGCCCAAACCGCCCCGCATAAAAAAAGTCCTATCATGTTATTTGCCTCTAGAAATTTTTAACTACGCCGGGGCCGGCAAATGTGTAGATGAAATAATTACCGGCGTTTCTGATAGCCCGCGCATGCGGGGCCGGGTGGAATGGTTCGGCTACTCCGGCCGTTAAATAACCGGCCGCTTTGGCCGTTTGCAGTGCGTACAAGGCATCTTCTACCACTAGCGTGCGGGCTTTGGTAGTTCCCAGGCGCTCGCGCGCTACGTCGTAAACAGCCGGACTATGTTTCCCTGCACCTACTTCATCACAGGTAATTATAAAATCAATATACGGCGTTAAGCCTAAACGCTTAAAAACCTTTTCGGACAGCTCTTTATCACTCGCGGTGGCCACGCAAACTTTAATTCCTTGCGCTTTTAACCGTTTTAAGAGTAAAGGCACGCCGGGTTTGGCTTGAATATCGGTCAAATAGTGCTGGCGAATAGGGGCCAACGTGAGGCGCAAAATTTCTTCTTCGGACAAATCAAATCCATATCGTTCTTTTAAAATGCGCGCACCGTCGGTCAAAGACAATTTGGACATTTCATCATCTAAAGACGGCTCCGGCTCGATTCCTTGTGAACGGACAAAATTGGAAGCCGAGTGTTCCCACGCGGGCAAAGAATCTAATAAGGTTCCGTCCATATCAAAAATAACCGCATCAATATCTTGTTTACCGGGGAAGAATTGCCCACCCTCTACCGAAGAAGGCATCGACTTTGAAGCCAGAGCAGCTGCTTGCACGGAAGCAGAAATATGCGCAAAATTGGAGCTAACCTTGGAAGGGGTAATCACCGGGCAGACCGGATCTGCTACTTTCACACCGGGGCGCAGGGGCGGAACGATTTCAACCCTATTTACCATCGGAAGAAGCGGTGGCAGGACCGGCTTAGGAGCCACAACCCCCAAAAATCCTTCCGGCGGGAACCCGCCCCGGGCAATGTTGGTAAAACGCAACAAAGGACCTACTGTTTGTGCCTGCAACGAGCTGGCCCCCCATAAAACAAATAACAAAAAAACCGCTAGATGCGATTTACTCAGTTTTCTCATATTTATATTATACTTTTTTCTAAAACCAAATTAGCGGAAGTGGGCCCGAAAAAGATATAATAAGTTAATTAACTCATTATCTACTGCCTGTTCAGAAATTTTGTTGGAGTTTTATCATGAAACGTTTTTTGTTATGTTGTTGTTTAGGGATGAGCTTTTTATGCACCCCGCTGACGGGTATGGCCAAAGTAATAGAAGCCCATCTTTTCACCGCTCCCTGGTGCCCGCATTGCCAACATCTAAAAAAAGACGGTTTTATTGAATCGTTCCGCGCCAAATACAAAGGCCAAGTGGTACTATACGATCACGACATTACCCAAGGCACCAACAACATCCTTTTCCAAGAAAAAATCAAACAACATCCCGGAGCCAAGCCTGGTATTCCGGCCTTATTTATCGGCGATGAACTGCTGCAAGGGTACCCGACATCTATCGGCACCAAAACCGACGAAACTTTGCAAAAACTATTGCCCCAAAATGTGGCTCAAGCCCCCCAAGAAATCACTCCTTCCGTGACGGCGTCTCCGGAAGAACAACTGGCTCCCAGCGCACTAGCCCGACATGAAGATTTCTTTAACCAAATTACCCTATGGACAATTATCGGAGCCGGACTTGTGGACGGCATCAACCCATGTGCATTTGCGGTAATTGTATTTTTTGTTTCTTTCTTAGCCGCGTACAAATACAGCAAAAAAGAAATTATTGTGGTAGGGACTGCCTACTGTTCGGCCGTATTTTTGGCCTACGTGCTAATGGGGTTGGGCGTTTTCCGCGTATTATATGCGTTGGAAAGTTTCCGCACGGTGGCGTTATTTATTCAGTGGGGAATTGTAGGTTTGTGCGCGCTGTTTTTTGTGTTGTGCGTATATGATTTCATTATTTACCAAAAAACAAAACAATCCGAAAAAATGCTTTTGCAACTTTCCCGTAATCAAAAAACTTTTATCCACAAAGTGATGCGCACTTTTTTAAAGGATAAACAAAATTCTTTGTGGCGGCTTTTGATAGCGTCGTTTGTGGTGGGGTTTGTGGTCTCCGGCGTGGAGGCCGTCTGCACGGGGCAAGTATATTTGCCCACAATTCGCGTAATTTTAAAAGAAGCACACCAGTATTTTTTCAAAGCAGCGGCCTATTTACTGATTTATAACTTGATGTTTATTGCCCCGCTTGTGTTAGTATTTATTCTTACGTTGTGCGGCAAAGAATCGGCTACCTTTAACAACTGGTTAAAGAAGCATTTGGGACTGTCTAAATTTTTGCTTTGTTGTGTATTTTTAGGGCTGCTGATCCTGCTGATTTACTTTTAATAAAACCCCGCTCCTAAGAGCGGGGTTTTTAATGTTAGCGGGTAGGTTTATAGACGGTCTTTCCGGCTTTCACATATTCTTTTAAAACTTTCTCACCTGCTTCGGGAGCGATATTGCCATATACGGCAATTCCGCGTTTTTTAAATTCCATTAACCAATCGGCCTTAAAGCCTTCGTCAAACCCGGTAATCTCTTCCACCTGTTTGGAAGGCACACCGAAATATATCGTCTGAATGCCGGACCACATAATTCCCCCCACGCACATCAAGCATGGTTCGGCCGTTGTATATAAGCTTAATTTAAAAGGAGCCAAATCAAACGAACCCATTTTAGCCTCGGCCCGTTTGATAGCATTCATTTCCGCGTGATTGTTGCTGCATACCTCGTCCACCACGGAATTAGCCGCCATAGACACTAAATTTCCTTTTTCATCGTAAATGGCAGCCAGAAAAGGGCCGGATCCGTGCTGGATACGGATTCGTAATTCTTGTTGAAGCGCGCGCATAATTTTTTCTGCTTTTTGGAGCTTAGTAGCACGAATAGGTTGGTTAGAAATAAGCTGTTTACGCATAAGAATACCCTCCTGGTTGTACGCTCATTGTAGATTTTAAAACGCCCTTTTGCAAGCCCTTCTTGGGTTTAACAAACCCTTACAAATTTGTTATAATAAATAGGTCACTTTGGAGAGGTGGCCGAGTGGTTTAAGGCACAGTCCTGGAAAGACTGCATACGGGAAACCGTATCGAGAGTTCGAATCTCTCCCTCTCCGTATGAATTTAAAAAAGCACCCTTGCGGGTGCTTTTTTATCGTTTAAATCGGCGCATTTCCCAACCGAACAATCGCCCCAGTAACATAAGTGGGCAAAGCACCAGCAAACTAAATGCCGCTACCAGCACCGTCATCACAATTCCCACGGCAAGCACGGCGATCCCCCCCAACACACCGCTGGTGTCGCCTTCGGGGCGGGCATGGTCCGGCTGGGCGGAAACGGGAATCCCGTTTTCATCAATAATTTCCGGCTCTATCACTTGGGGTTTATTATCTCTCATACAAGTATTGTAATTAAAAAAGAAAACGGCACAAATATAAAAAAATAATTAGTCTGCCTGTCGCACCGGATATTCGCTTTGTTTTTCTTTCCAATCAGCTAACAATGCTGAAAAACGAATGGCCACTTCTTTTGCGCCTTTTAAATCGTGCAATTTATAATTACCGCATTGCCAAGCATATTGCGCCCCGGGAATTTCACCTTCAAATTTTGCCACAAATTCAAATGCCGCACGTAACAAAGGTACAATTTCAGCCGCAGCAACTTCCCCCATTACCAAAAAATCAAAGCCCGTTTGGCAACCCATCGGCCCCCAGTAAAGCACCCGGTCCGCCCACGAAGATTTTTCACGCAAATAAACCGCTACCAAATGTTCCAGCGTATGTAGTACCGCGGGCGATAGCGGCTCCTCGCGATACGGTGCCGTTAAACGCACATCAAATGTCGTCACCACCATATTGCCGACCGTATCCTTGCGTGACACATACACCCCCGGTTGCAGTTGGGTATGGTCCACTTCAAAACTGGCTACTTTATTCATTTTATTTCTCTTGTGCTAAGGCAGATAAAAACGTCCACGTATTTTCAAAAGCCGTTTGGGTTACGGTCTCCCAAAAGTTATCGTATTGCGCTTCATTGTTTGTTTCTTTGCCAACCACATCACTAACAACGCGGAAACTCAAAAACGGCACTTTGTATAGATAGCACACTTGTGCAAAAGAGGCCGACTCCATATCACACGCCAACGCTCCCGGAAAATTCTTCCGGATATCTTGTAATTTGTGCGAATCGGTTATAAATTGCTCTCCGGTGCAAATGAGCCCCATATGAACCGGACGGGAAAACGCTTGTGCATTTTTTAATTTTTCCACACAAGCCAACAATTTTTTATCTGCTAAAAACGCAGACGGCAACCCCTGCACTTGCCCCCATTCATTTTCGGGGCCACAAAACACGTCGTGATGTACATACTCTTTACCGGCCACTACATCCAGTGAGTTTAATTTTGGGTCTAACCCGCCGGCCACGCCCGAATTGATAATTGCGTCCGGGGCAAAGCGGTTGATTAATTCCACCGCGCAAGCGGCTGCATTTACTTTGGCAATACCGCTTTGCGTTAAAATAAATTCATTTCCGTTTAAATTGCTTACAAAAAACGTAAACGGCCCGGAAACGATTTTTTCCGGGTTCGGCAAGCGCTCTAAGAGCTGAGCTTGTTCTTTTGCGAGTGCGCAAATAATTCCTATCTTCATATTTATATTGTGACATAATTTAGCGCACGGACACAACAAATTGATAAAATATAAGTAGGTTACGCGTGAAGTCACATCACGCAATTTAAAAGACCGAAGGAAATACTATGTTACCTAAAGCGTACGAACCGCAAGAAGTAGAAAAAAAACTCGCCGAAAAATGGCAAAACGCCAAATTATTCGCTGCTAAAAACGATAAAACCAAGAAACCTTTTGTAATTGTAATTCCCCCGCCCAACATTACGGGTGCTTTACATATGGGGCACGCCCTTAACGATACATTGCAAGACGTACTCATCCGCTCTCACCGCATGTTTGGGGAAGATGCCTTTTGGGTACCGGGTACCGACCACGGCGGTATCGCCACGCAAAACGTCATTGAAAAGAAACTGGCCAAAGAAGAACATAAATCCCGCCACGATTTAGGCCGTGAAGAATTTGTTAAAACTGTTTGGAATTGGTACAACGAATGCGGCAACGCCATTTTTAATCAATTCCGCAAAATGGGCTGGGCGTTAGATTTGTCCGATATTCGCTTTACTATGGATGAAAAACGCGCCAAAGCCGTCTTTGAATGTTTCCGCCAATGGTGGGAAAAGAAATATATTTACCGCGGCAAACGCTTAATCAACTGGTGCGTACGTTGCTCTACCGCGCTGTCCGACATTGAAGTAGAACACGAACAACACGCCGGCAAATTGTGGCATTTGCGCTACAAAGGCGAAGACGGAAGCGATGGCATTGTGATTGCCACCACCCGCCCGGAAACCATCTACGCAGATGCCGCCATTGCCGTCAACCCGAAAGATGAACGCTATAAAAACATGGTGGGCAAAAAAGTAATTATCCCGCTAGCAAACCGTGCTATCCCGGTAATTGCGGACGAAGCCGTGGAAATGGAATTTGGAACCGGGGCTTTAAAAATCACCCCGGCACACGACGCGACCGACTACGAAGTCGGCAAACGCCACAATTTACCGGTCATGACCGTTATTAACGACAAAGGCAAAATGGTCAACTGCCCGGAAAAATACCTGGGCATGGACCGTGAACTCTGCCGCAAAGAAACCGTGAAGGATTTGGACGCGGCCGGACTACTGGTAAAGGAAGAAAAATATACCAACAACGTGTCCACCTGCTACCGTTGTCATCAACCCATTGAACCGTTCATGAGCGAACAATGGTTTGTAAAAATGGACGAACTAGCCAAACCCGTTATCGCAGCAGCCGAATCGGGCGAATTGCAATTCCACCCGGCCAGCTGGAAAAGCCCGTTCTTAACGTGGATGAAAAATTTGCAAGATTGGTGTATTTCCCGTCAGATTTGGTGGGGGCACCGTATCCCCGTGTGGTATTGCCGCCACTGCAGCGAAAAGGGTCTTACGTTTGCCACCGATTTACAAGGCAAAGAACAACTTACCAAAGTGTCGTTTGAAGACGGAGCACAACCGATTATTTCTTTTGAAAAGCCGGCAGCTTGCCCGCATTGCGGCGGCCACGACCTCGTGCAAGACCCGGACGTATTAGATACATGGTTTTCTTCCGCTCGGCTGGCCGGAAAAAACGCCAGAACTAGAGCACTTTTATCCTACCTCCACACTCGTTACCGGATATGAAATTTTGTATCTGTGGGTAGCGCGCATGGTCATCACCGGGCTTGATTTTACTGGCAAATTACCTTTTAAAGATGTTTATTTAAACGGTATTGTGCGCGATAAGAGCGGCCAAAAAATGAGTAAATCTAAAGGCAACGTCATTGACCCCTTGGATATGACCGCCAAGTACGGCACCGACGCCGTGCGCTTTTCGCTTTTGTTGCAAGCCGTACCCGGCAAAGATATTCCATACGCCGAAGAAAGCATCACCGGCGCGCGCAACTTCTGCAATAAACTTTACAACGCTTCGCGCTTTATCTTAATGAATATGGAAGGCACCGTTACACCAACGCTATTAAAACCGCCCGCGAAGGAATTGAAAAGTACAACTTGGCCTTAACAGCCAACACGCTCTATCACTTCTTGTGGGGTGATTTTTGCGACTGGTACGTAGAACTTGCCAAGCAACGCTTCCAAACCGCTGACAAAGAACATGTTATGGCGTTGTGCGTTAACATCTTGTACGGCACACTTAAAGCGTTACACCCGCTGATCCCGTTTGTAACGGAAGAAATTGCCACTTCCTTGCGGCCGTATGTGGGTGAAACGGAAGAGTTCTTGCTCAACCAGCCCTACCCGGCGTTTGATGCGTCCCTCTGTAACGAACAAGCCGTGCGTAAAATGAATATCGTGCAAGGCGTTGTACCGCCCGGCCTTAAAATTTCTGCGGTGGTAACCGCTCATACGCAGGAAGAATTAGCCGTTGTAAAAGAGTACGAATCATATATTAAATTAATGGCCAAGCTGGAAAACTTAACCGTTTCCGTCAACGCTGATAAACCGAAACAAACGGCTACGGCTGTGTTTGAAAATTTGGCTATTTATGTGCCGCTTACCGGACTAATTGATTTTGATAAAGAACGCAAACGTTTGGAAAAAGACCTCGCCGCCGCCAAAGCCAACATTGCTTCGCGTGAGGCTCGCTTAAGCCAGGAAAATTTCCTCAAACACGCGCCGGCCGAGCAAATTCAAAAAACAAAAGATGAATTGGCTGCGGCCCAAGCCGCTTTGGCCCAAGTAACAGCTTCGTTAAAGGATCTAGCTTAATGAAAAACTTACTAAAACTATTCTTTTTCGCACTCTGTTTAGCACTATCGTCCTTGGCAATAGCCCAGGATATGGATTGGAAAAAAGCAACTAATTACGATAAAACCGCGGCTAAAAAACAACTTATCCAGCGTTTTACCGACTATGTTACATTTGATACTCAATCTAACGACCAGTCCACCACTACTCCCAGCACACCCGGGCAATTAAAGTTGGCAAAAGCGCTAGCCAAAGAACTTAAAAAGAACGGAGCTACGCAAGTCCGCGTAGATAAAAATGGCATTGTTACCGCGTTGATACCGGCCAACCAACCAACCTCCGCCCCCACAATTGCTCTGCTAGCGCATATGGACACCGCCATGGAAGTATCCGGTACAAATGTAAAACCGCAAGTTCACACCAACTATGCAGGCGGGGATATTGTAATTAATGCAGAAAAAAAATTAATTCTAAATTCCACTAACGCCCCGCAACTGGCTTTTGCCAAAGGGCACGATATTATCACAGCTAGTGGAAATACGTTGTTAGGTGCCGACGATAAAACAGGCGTTTCTATTATTATGACGCTGGTGCAATATCTTTACGATCATCCGTCTTTCAAACACGGCCCCATTAAAATTGCGTTCACACCGGATGAAGAAATCGGCACCGGCATTACGCATTTTGATGTGCCGGGTTTCGGGGCAGATTATGCTTATACATTTGACGGGTCCGACATTGGGCAACTAACTACTGAAAATTTTAATGCCAAATCTTTTACGGTAGTATTTGAAGGTAACCGCGCCGTTCATCCCGGCGAGGCTATGAACTCTCCCTTTTCCGACAACCTGTTAATGGCATCTGATTTCCACACCTTGCTTCCACGGCAACAACGTCCGGAAACTTCCGCCGGGCGGCGCGGATTTATTTTGGTAGACAGCATCACCACCGACCAAAATCGCAGTGAAATAAACGGTATCATCCGCGCTTTTAGCGATGAAGAAATGAACCAATTAGTTGCAGAAGTCACCCGCGCATTTAATACGGTAAAAGCCATGAATTACAAAGGAACCGGGTTTTCTCTTTCGTTTAAAGACCAATACAAAAACATGAAAGCGTTCTTGCCTCAAAAAGTAGTGGATATCGCCTCTATGGCCATGACCCAAGAGGATATCTCCCCCCGCATTAACGCCGCGCGCGGCGGCACGGACGGGGCACAGTTATCGCTAGCCGGGCTGCCTACGCCGGATATTTTCTCCGGGCAGTACAACATCCATAGCCCCTTAGAATATGCGGACGTGGACGTAATGGAAGCCTCCTTACGTACGGCCCTACGGCTTGTGTGGCTCTGGGGACTCCAATCCGCTCCGATGAAATAAGCACTCTTAAGGCCCGCTAAAAAGCGGGCCTTTTTAGTCCTACTACTTTTAGGCCCTTTGGCCCTTGCGCAATATTGCACATCTTATTACAATAAGAGAATAACGGAGACCTTTATGAAAAAATTTTGTTTATTATTTCTTCTACTAGCTACTTTCTTATTCAGTCCTTTATTCGTTAGTGCCCAATCGCAAGACATAAATATACAACGTGCAGCTGCTAACCGCGTCCTGGCGAACCGATATCGCCCCACTTTGTTAAAACGCTTTTTAAAATATGTTACCTATAACAGCCAAAGTAGTGAAACCGAACAAATCACACCCAACCAAATTGCAACCGCTAAAAAATTGTACGAAGAAATCAAAGCCATGGGACACAATGTACAATTAACTGAACACTATTATATCTTTGTAGAAATTCCCTCTAACTTGCCTTGGCAAGTGCCTGTGTTAGGGTTCAGCGGACATTACGATGTTACCCCCGGTATTGAAGGAGAAAATGTACTATCACAAGTACATTATAGTTATGATGGAAATGCCATCCAACTCGCTCAAAACCGCGTGCTGGACCCGGCTGAACCGGCCAATGCTTATTTAGCCACCCAGAAAGGAAAAACCATCGTTACTTCGGACGGGAATACGATTTTGGGAGCCGATGACAAGGCCGGCGTATCTATTTTGATGACTTTCTTAGAAACATTGGCCCAACACCCGGAAAAGAAACACGGGCCGATTCAAATTGTACTGGCCCCCAACGAAGATGTGGGCCGCGCCGCCGAATTTGTGGAAGAAACTCCTTACCGCCCGGAAATCGCTTTTGATTTTGACGGTGGCTCTAACGGGCGCGTAATCATAGAAAACTTTAATGCACGCCAAGAAATTTTTACTGTTACCGGAAAACCGGGGCATCAATCTTACGCCGCTACGAACGGATATAAAAATTCTGTATTGCCCACAGCTGTTTTAGTAACAAACATCTGCCGGTTGGAACGGTTGCCGGATCAAAGTTCCGACCGTCAAGGATATGCCGAACCGCATCACATATCCCACCCCGATGGTAAAGTTTATATTACAGAAGTAGACTACCGCCTGCGTGGGTATGACGCCAAAAAAATGAACGAATGGGAATATAACACCGATTCCATCTCCCGTAAGGTAGCAGAACAATTTAATGTATCTATTCAACGCCGTACCATTAAAAATTACAGCAATGTGGGCGAATGCAGCCACCCGCAAGCGTTGCAAGTTACGCAAAATGCCGGTCGCCACGCAGAGGTAGAACTCAACATTGAATCTGCTCGTGCCGGTACCACAGCTGCCATGTTTGTAACCAAAGGGCTCGTGGGGGCATACACCATTTTTACGGGTCAAAATAATCCGCACGCCTACACGGAATGGCTGAGCGAAGAAGATATGTTTAAATCTTATTTAATGGCCTTACAATTAACAGATGAAGTGGCCGGGTTACGCTAACTTATGAAAATTCTAATTGCTACTGGTAACGCTCATAAATTTCGGGAATTAACTCAAATACTCCCCTCTGTCACACAACAAGGCACGCCCTTAAAATATGTTTCGTTAGCCGATTTTCCGGATATTTCCATGCCGCCGGAAACGGGCAGCACGTTGGAAGATAATGCCGAATTAAAAGCCACCTATGCCGCACAGGCAACGGGACTAATTACCCTATCGGATGACACAGGATTGGAAGTAGATGCATTACACGGAGCCCCCGGCGTACATACGGCCCGCTATGCAGGCGAACATGCCGATACCTCCGACAACAACCGTAAACTCCTTTTAGCATTAGAAGGCAAGCCCTTAGACAAACGCACGGCTCGCTTTCGCACGGTTGCCTGCTTGGTAACACCCCGGGGAAATGTACAAACCTTTGAAGGCGTGTTGGAAGGACATATTGGGTTTGGATACCGCGGAGAAAACGGCTTCGGTTACGACCCGATTTTTATTGTAGAGTCCGGGAAAAAGACCCTGGCAGAACTTACCGAAATTCAAAAAAATAAAATCAGCCACCGGGGCAAAGCATTTAAACAACTGGCCAAGCATTTGGAACATTTGTCTGTTAAATAGGCACAAAAAACCCGGGGTTATAATCCCCGGGTTTTTTAAAATTCAATCGTTAGCATGGAAGGCGTCATTAAATAGAACAGATTTATAAGCGCTCCCATACTTAAAAACGGCCCAAACGGAATAGCATCGCTTTTCTTTTTATTCTTAAAAATCATAAGAATTACAGCATACACCAGCCCCAAAAAAGAAGCAAATACCAGGGTTGTAATAACACCTTCCCAACCAATTAGCGCGCCTACTCCGCCCATTAGTTTCACATCTCCGCCGCCCATAGCATCTTTTTTAAATAGCCATGTACCCAGCAAAGCAATTGCTAACACGCCAAATAGTCCTACCCCCGCCCCAAGCAGGCTCAGTAATTCTTTCTGCCACCAAGTCCCACTAAAATTCGGGTTGCACCACGCAAACGCCAACCCCAAAACAATTAGCCCCAGCGAAAAACGATCCGGAATAATCATTAATTCAAAATCAATGGCCGATAAAACAATAAGCGCATAAATAGCCGCCAAGGCCACAAACGTCCACAGTTGCAGACCAAACCGCCACACACAAGCCAACGTCAGCACACCGGCAATAAGTTCCACCGTGGGATATTGCCACGAAATGGGTTGTTTGCATTGGCGGCATTTTCCGCGCAAGAAAATAAAACTGAGCACCGGAATATTGTCGTACCAGCGAATCGGCGCGTTACATTTTGGGCAGCCCGACGGCGGCCACACAATAGATTTATTGCGCGGAATGCGGTAAATACAAACATTTAAAAAACTTCCAAATAATAAGCCAAACAAAGTGGCAAAAACGAGTGTAAACGTGTCCATAAAACTCCTATTTATTCATAAAAATCCCCGCGTTAAAACACGGGGAATAAAAATAATGCCCGCTAATGCGTATACCAGGATTTACCGTAACTGTCTTCGTCTTCTAAATTAACAAAGAAATCTCCGTAACGCGGGTCTGCCGGGTCGCTTACGTAGGCCCAACCGCCCGTTTTGGTAAACGCTTGTTCAAACGTGCCGGTAGATACATGGGCCGTAGGCGCATGCCCCGGCACCGTGGCTTGCGGAATTTTTTCAATATAAGCCGGCACCAAAGAAGTCAGGTCATCTGTCGGATATTGGCCTTGGTGTTCCCCGTAATAGGCGGCAATCGCGCTGCGCACACGTACTAATTGGTGTTTGGTTTTACCTTCTTGGGCTTTATGCACTAATGCCATAAATTTCGGCACGGTAAACCCTAAAAGCACCGCAAAAATTACCACCGTAATTACAATTTCGGTTATTGTAAATCCTTTCTTCATACATTCCCCCTTACTTAAAATTCAAAGCCACCAGCGTAAATACTTTGGCATCCCCTAATGTATTTTTTATGCTGGAGTATTCGTTAGGTTGGTGGGCCATATCGTCTAATTTAGAAAACACTACCACCGGATATCCGGCATTACGTAAATACGCACCTACGGTGCCGCCGCCTACGCCCAGTGCCCGCGGATTGTTCTTGTACACGGCCTTTGCCGCGGCTTGGGTCAATTTGACGATGAGCGCATTTTTATCAGTCGGCTTGGAACTTTCGCCCATTAATTTTTCCACTTTTACTTTTACCTTAAATTGTTTTTCAATGGTTTTATTTATCTTGGCAATTTCGGCCAGCACGGCTTCATTGGTATAGCACGGAAGCACGCGGCAGTCCAAATAAAACACGTCCGTCCCCGGAATCGTATTGACATTAGGTACGTTGGCTTCTTTTTTAGTCGGCTCAAACGTGCTGGTAGATTCGGGCGCAAAGAGTGCATCTTTTTTATTAAATTTCTTGTACAAATCGCCCAATTTCACTACCAAATGCGCCCCGGCACGGTGTGCATTGTTGCCGGAGTGCGGCGTGGAGGAGTGAGTTTGTTTGCCCGATACAGTAAATTTCAGCCACAACATATTTTTTTCGGCAATTTCTACCATAGAGCCTTGCGGGTTTCCACCATCCGGTACCAAGAAAGCATCTTCTTTCCCAAACAGTTTCCCATGTTTTTTAAGAAGCGGCACAATCCCGTACGTACTGCCGATTTCTTCATCCGCATTTAATAAAAGCGCATAGTTGCACGGCGGGCGAACACCCAAATCCATCATGGCTTTTACGGCGAGCAAGCCAGACACCAAACCTTGTTGGTTATCTTCCGAACCGCGGCCGTAAATTTTGTCGCCCTTTACAACGGCTTTAAAGGGGTCTGTTTTCCATAAACTTAAATCGCCGGGAGGCACTACGTCCATATGCGCCATGACCCACAACGTTTTTTTACGGTCTTTACCGTAGTATTTGGCCACAATGTTGGGGCGCACACCGTCTTTGGCTTTAGAATCTTTTACGTTGATAACGGAAACTTCATCAAATTTCATGGCTTTTAAAACGGATAATAAATAGGCAGCTTTGGCATTTTCACCCAAACCTCCGGAATGAGGAGAAACAGCCGGGCAAGCAATCATATGGGTTTGCAAATCAATGACTACCGGTTTATATGTATCAATTTTTTTGAATAATTTTTTTTGCATATTAGGCCTCCAACATTTAAATGGAATTGGCTACATCAATAAAATCTGTTTCTACATTGAAATTTTTAGCAATTAATGCTTGCAATGCAAGAACGCCGGGCTTTTCGGAATTATAGTGCCCCAGCGCAATGCAGTTGATATGCCCTTCGCGGCACCATTCTTGCACGGGCTCATCTAATACCCCGGTCACATATACGTCCATTTTTTGGGCAATGGCTTGCGGCAACAAACTATGCGCTCCGCCGCTAACAACGGCTACCGAGTTAATATCTTTCGGGCCAAACTCTAATACTTGGGCTTTTGTTTGACAATACGTTTCCAAGGTGACAACCATTTTATCCAGTGTCGTGTGCACAAGGCCGCTAAACCCAATCGGCGTGCCGTGATATTCGCCAAACGGTTGCAACCGCTCGGCTTGCAACGCGCGCATTAAACACGCATTATGCCCCACGATCGGGTGTTTATCCAATGGCAAATGATAGGCCGCCAAATTGATATTATGTTTTAATAAAAAGGCTAATCTCTCTCGGAAAAGGCCCGTTACGGGTTGTTCCTGGCCCCACAAGAGTCCATGGTGTACAATCACCAGTTCCGCGCCCCTGGCTTGTGCTTTGCGAAAAAGCTCCAAAGAAGCCGACACGCCAAACGCCACCTTTCCGACGCGAGGTGTTCCGGCCACTTGCAAGCCATTGTGGCTGGCATCAGCAATGGCCGCGCTATTTAGATAGGTATTAAGAAAATTAAGAATGTCTTCGCAATTAACCATAGAATTATGTTATCATTTTATAAGGATGAAAAGAATACTTTTTTTAATAGGGTGTTTATTAGGAGTTTTTGTAGGTTCCGCCAACGGAGCCATCCCGGTAGCACCTTATTTACCCGCCCAAGAAAAATCTACCCCTAAAGATGCCCCTATTACGGTACAATTCCCATACGAAAATATGACGGTAGCCCGTGGGGCTAAAAAAATTTTTATTTTTGGTCAAGTCAATTTACCCAGTCCGGTAACACTGGATATTAACGGGGAAAATATCCCGGTATACAGTAACGGCGGATTTATCGGCTTTGTGCCGGTGGAAAGCGGAAATTTTACCTTTGTACTGACCGCTTCTTCCAAAGAGGCTATCTACCAAGCCGAACGACACATTACCGTGCCCGGCGCAGATGTACGTACATTTACTGACAAGGCTGAATTTGATAAAGAAGAGATTTTTCCCAAATACCCCGTTGAATTAATGCCGGGAGACACCGTAGATCTTTACGCCCGCGGAACCCCGGCCTCCAACGTAACCGCTACATTAAGTGGCCTAAAAGACGGCAAAAAAATCCCGCTTAAAGAAGATCCTTCCGCTCCCGGTGTCTATCGGGCGCGGTACGTAATAGACCCGCAACAAAAACCGAAAACAGCCAAAATCACCTATTATTTAACAGGCGGACCGCGGCGTTCCGAAACAAAAATCACCGCTCCGGAAAAACTAAAAGTTCTTTCCGCACAGCAGCCGTTGCGCCGGGCTCAAATCACCTCTCCGGGCATTAAATTACGCAAAATCCCCACCCCTACCGAAAACTTATATCCCTTTTACCGCGCGTATGGAGAGGTGCAAATTAACGGCCGTTTAAACCAGCAATACCGCCTGGTGCTAAACGACCAGGAAACCGCTTGGTTGGAGCAAGAAAAACTGCAACTGCTTTCCGAACAGCCTTACACGCCGAACCAATTACATAATTTATCTGTTATCGCCAACGAAGGGAAAACCCGTTTACTGCTAAAGACTGACCGGGAAGTGCCTATCAGCGTGCACGAATTTAATGACCGGCTGGAGCTGACTTTTTATTATACCGGCGATTTAGAAGAAAATTTCAGTTTAGATACAGATAGCCCACTAGTAGAGCACATCACGTGGGCCAACCCCGCGCAAGACACGGTGCTACTTAAAATTTTCTTTAAGAAAGAGACGCTCCCTTGGGGGCATGCATACGCATTTGAAGATGGTCAATTCACATTAGACCTTTTCCATAAACCCACCTTAACGCCTACTAAAAACAAACCCCTTACCGGCGCGCGCATTTTACTGGATGCCGGGCACAGTCCGCGCCGCACTCCGCCGTATGACGGGGCTGTCGGGCCGACCGGATTTATGGAGTACGAAGGCACACTGTTATTGGCTGAAGAATTAAAACCTTTGCTGGAAAAACAAGGGGCCACGGTTCTTTTAACGCGCCGCGGCAACAACCGCATGACACTGCCGGACCGCTATCAGTATGCCCTGCAAGAAAATGCACATTTGTTTATCAGCCTGCATTACAATGCACTGTCCGAGGTAGCTAATCCGCGCGCACGCGCACGCGGGTTCACGGTATATTATACGTATCCGCACAGTTTTGCGCTTGCTCAATCGGTGTATGATTCGTTCACGCGCCTGGTTCCGCTGCCGGATAACGGCATGATTTCAAACGATATCTTATTCATTCCGCGCATGTCGGAGTTTCCCAGCATTTTGGTAGAAAATGCGTTCTTGATGTTACCCGAACAGGAAGAAATGGCCAAAACCAAAGAAGGCCGCCAAGCGTTTGTGCAAGCGTTGTACGAAGGGATTTTAAATTTTTACGGTGTAAAACTGCCTGCCACGAAAACGAAAAAAGTAACTCGCAAGCAATTTCAAAAGCCGGCTAAACAGATGTATTTAAAACCGGCTCCCACACCTGTTTTGAAAGGTTCCTAAAAAAGCCGCTTCTTACGAGCGGCTTTTTAAATGATTAAAAACGAACTCCGGCCCGTAACGCTAGTTCCGTTTCCCAGTTGCTGTCCCACCGTAAAAAAGAACCAACGGATTTGTGCGTGTGGTAAAATTCCTGTAATTCCACACCCAGAAATACTTGTCGCCAAAGGGGCATTTCCACCCCGGCACCAAACATCCAATAATTAGTTTTCTCTTTTTCCTGGAAATTAAACGTATAATCCAGCGTATATTTGGAAACTCCAAACCCTGCCAATAAATAAGAATTCGGTAACGTGTCCGGTGCTAACGACTCTTTCACCACCACCCCATAGCGGCGCGTTTTGTAATGAGAAATTCCGGGAAATGAATGACTGCCAAAGGTGCTGCCTTCCACCCCCACCCCTAACCAGGGGAATACATTGAACAATAACCGGCCGGAAAAAGTTTTTTGGTGCCCCAACATTTTGACCGAGCCATGGTCCTCCAAGCGGTGGAACGATTGGCCCGCTCCAACTGATAATTCAAAACGGGAAAAATCTTCGGATGTTGTAGAGGTTTTCCCTGCACTATAAAATTGAGCATACCCAACAGACGCCACTCCACACAAAATCAGTACGGCAATTAGTTTACGCATATACACACCCCGGGAATAGGATCTCAACAGTATTATAATAATTTATAAAGAATAGAATTGGCAAGTCCCTATGTCAAAAATAAAAAACCACCTTTCGGGGACTTGCCCACAAGTCCCTACGCGCACCAAGCAGTTGGTGCGCTTCCCTACCATAGACTTGCCCTGCGTAAATTTCCTGACGGAAATTTCGCCCGGGCCCGCCCTCGCGGTTTTTGCCTTTCGCGGCCGCCCTCGCGGTTTTTGCCTTTCGCGGCTTACGCACGCTCAAACAAAAACATCGCTCCGGGCTTCAAGCCCCTTACGCAGGCAAAGCAGTTTGCCTGCTCCCCGACTAAAATAAAAAACCACCTTTTCAGGTGGTTTTTATATTTTTACCGGGGAAGGGACTTGAACCCTTAAGCCCGTGCGGGCAATAGTTTTTGAGACTATCCTGTATACCAATTCCAGCACCCCGGCATAAAATTGACTACATTTATTGTAGCAAATTTAACAACGGAAAGGAAACTGCTTTTACCGTCAGCCAAACTCCGCCCCGTTGGCAGGCACGCGCCCTACTTCTTAAAAGCACAACATTTCGGTATATTCTTTTAAGCGTTTTTTGATGTCGCGCTGCGTGAGCCCGGCTAACCGGTCCACGCTAAACGACTCAATGGTAAACGAGGCCATCACGTTGCCAATCATCATAGCGCGTTTAATAGATTCTACCGTGGTCCAATTTTTTTGGCTGGCTAAATATCCTGTAAATCCACCGCCAAACGTATCTCCGGCGCCGGTGGTATCGTGTACGTGCTCCAAAATATACGGCGGCAATTGGGCAATCCCTTTTTTACTCACAAGCATGGATCCGTTGGACCCCAATTTAATAATTACATATTTAACACCTTTAGCAAGCAGCGATTTCCCGGCTTTAATTAAATTATATTCCCCGGTGAGTAGCCGCGCTTCCGTTTCGTTTAAAAACAAAATATCAATACGTTTGACGACTTCCAACAATTCTTTTTTCTTGGAAGAAATCCAATAGTTCATCGTATCGCACGCCACAAAACGCGGCTTTTTTACTTGTTTCAAAACGGAAAGTTGCAATTCCGGGTCAATATTTGCCAAAAAAACAGCCTTGGCTTTTTGTTGTTCCGGCGTAAGGACCGGGTTAAAATCTTTAAACACGTTCAATTCGGTAAATTTGGTAACCGCCGTGTTAAAATCTTTATCATATCGCCCGCCCCAATGGAACGTTTTTCCTTCCTTTACTTCAAGGCCCGACAAATCCACCCCGCGTTTAACAAGCGGCGCGCGGTCCTTATCCGTAAAATCTGTCCCTACCACCGCCACGATAGACGGCTGAGCAAAATAGCTGGCACAAATAGACGCATAACACGCCGCACCGCCCAACACACGCTGCACGCTGCCGTTGGCATTTTCAATAGAATCAAACGCAACCGAACCGACTACTAAAACTTCGTTAGCCATGGGGTTAGTCCTTCAAAAATGTTTTGACTTCTACACGCGCATTAAAATCATCAAAAAACGCATGTTGCGCCGTTTCCATTTTTGTATCTAAGAGTTGCGTGGCAAAATCTTTTTTGTTTTGTTCAAATTCTCTCAGATTGCCATGTTGCGTTTTATAAGCGTGTTTAATTTCGGCCGGGGTTAATTTGTAATTGGCGTACAACACCGTGCGGAAACGGTCTGCCAATTTCCCACGGCGAAGTTGCTCTTCAAATTCTACCGGTTTCATACCCGTCGCTTGGCGGATAATCGCTTGGTATTGTTGCTTGTTAAATTGACCGCCTTGCGATAAAAGCGGCGAGTGGCTGATATCATACGCTACTTCATAGTCAGACACCGCAAGCCCGGCCTCTTTAGCCGATTGCACCAAAATTTCTTCGCTGATTAAACCCGCCAACAATTGTTGGTTTAAAAAAGCCAACACATCTTCGTTGACGTCAACGCCTTGGTCACGCAGTACCCGGGCCCGGTTTTCACTAAGACGGGAAAGCTGACGGTAAGAAATGGTATGAGAGCCAACTTTTGCTGCAGCCGAATTCATAGCCCCGCGGCGATAAGCATCTGCCCCAATGTACACCAAACTACCCAAGAAAAACGTCAGGGTTATAATCAAAATTATTTTTTTGTATTTAATTAGAAAAGAAATCATTTTCTTAGCTCCTGTTTATGCTTCTTCATCTTCCGAAGGAAGTGCATCTTCCGCATCGCCGATATCGCACTGCCCGCTAATGCGGCCGCCTTCCTCTACAATCATTTTTTTGGCGCGGATATCACCTGTAATGGAAGACTTGGCTAGCACTTCCAACATTTCCGCACACACATTTCCTTCTATGGCTCCGCCGCAAACCACAATCTTTGCGGTTACATCCCCTATAATTTTACCGCCGGAACCTACAATCACGTGCCGCGCGTTATCCACGGAACCTTCCAATGTTCCATCCACACGCAGGGACCCTTGCACGTTGAGTGTACCCTGAAAATAGCATTCGGCACTCACTACGGAATAGTGTTCACCGGAAGCAAAATCAGAGTCTTTTTTCAAAAATCCCATACAAACTTCCTCCTACAACTTATTTAAAATAGTTGCGCGGATTGACGGCTTGACCGTCTTTCCACACTTCATAATGTAAATGCGTGCCCGTGCTGCGCCCGCTGGAACCCATGGTGGCAATTTTATCGCCGCGTTTAACCACATCACCGGCTTTTACTTTTATCCCGGTTGTATGCGCATAAAGCGTGGAATACCCAAAACCATGGTCTACTAAAATAGCTTGCCCGAAACTCGGCACCCAGCCCGCATGCCGCACAACACCGTCGGCCGTTACAAAAATCGGGCTGTCGGGTTTGCCGGCAAAATCTACCCCGTTATGGCGTTTGGTAGAGCGTTTGCCAAACGGATCTATCCGGTAACCAAAACCGGAACTAATCGGCGCGGAAGAAGGCCGAATAGAAGGCGTGGAATGCAACCCTTCGCGGCGGTTGGCATAGTACCAGGCAATTTCCTGGAAACTGGCCAAATGCAATTTGGCTTCTTCCTCTATTGTATCAATATAATCTTCAAATTCTTCTACCGACAAATCCCGTAAATCTTTAGAGAACAATTCTTTCGCCCGCGCTTCTTCTTTTTCTTTGGAAGCTTCCCACCCTTTAGGTAAATTAATAAATTTCCCGCCGGGCATTCCTAACATTTGGCGCATTTGCGTATCGGTCGTGCGGGTTAGCTCCAAGTATTTGCGGCCGCGTTCCAGTTCGTCGCCAATAAGTTTCATTTTAACGCGCATAATTTCGTTATCGGCTTTTGTAACGCTGTAATGATATTCCCGCACAAAGGCAATCAGTCCCCCGGCCGTCACGATTAACCACAGCAAACCTACTAACAACAAAGTCAGCACACGTACTTTGAACTTAACAGACGGGCGTAAGCGCGGCATAATCAAAATATCTACCCGCTCCCCCAGCACGCGGCCTAAGGAATTGATTAATTTTCTCATCTTTTGTATTCTATCATAATAAGGGGCCCTTCGGGGCAGATTTCAATAACTTAGGAGATAAGATGAAAAAATTGTACGTAGCTGCGGCACTTGCATTATTGGGAGCCGCGTGTATTTTTGAGCCGGTACCGCAAGCGCCGAAATTAGGAGAAGTCCGCTTGCCGATAGCCGCCCAGCAAGACACCTTATGGGTTTCTTCGGATTATCAAGGCAAACCGCTGTTGATTGCCGTGATGGGTTCATGGTGTCCGTATTGCAAAATGAGTATCCCGGCATTAAATGCCGTAGCCGAAGCTTATGGCGATAAAATTGAAGTGGTGGGTGCGTTTGTGGACGAAGACGCACAAGAGGTGGCCGAAGTAGCCAAAGCACACGGCATGACCGTAAAAGCCTTGTACAACGGCGGTGAATTGGCCCAATACTTACAGGCGGAAGGATTCCCGCACATGGTGCTTTTTGATAAAAAACACCGCTTGGTTAAAAAATGGGAAGGCTTTAGTCCCAACCGTGAACAAGACTTCCGTCTCTATTTAGATAAGTTAGTTAAATAATTTATCCCGCCTTTCTGGCGGGATTTTTTCAACAGGAATATAACATGACTGTAATTTTATTTATCTTCATTATTATTGAATTTTTCTGGTTGTT
Organism: uncultured Elusimicrobium sp.; assembly: GCA_902794125.1. GTDB lineage: Bacteria > Elusimicrobiota > Elusimicrobia > Elusimicrobiales > Elusimicrobiaceae > Avelusimicrobium. Next base: position 39,240 of record CADBFX010000020.1, read on the forward strand.
ATCGTTGCAAGATTCAATCAGCGGGCTAAAATTTCAAATTGCCCGGTTACAACAAACCCCGGCCCCAAAAAAACAGGAAACTCAGGAGCCGGCCCCCGCCCAAGCCGCCCCTGTTCAACCAACAGCAACGGCAACTCCTGCGACCGTTACTCCGGCAGCTGCAGCGCAAACTCCGGCAACCGTTTCGCGACCGACTTCCGATACAAAAGAAGCTCCTTCTTTTACATTAAGCCAAGCATTTTCCTGGATCGGTGGGTTTATTTTATTGCTTGCCATTGGGTTCTGGATTAAATACGCATTGGAAAACAATCTCGTTTCCCCCCAATTGCGCATTATCAGCAGTTTGACCTTCGGGGCCGGATTATGGATTAGCGGTGCCCTGTTAAGAAAACCGCAATACAAGGTAACCTCGGACACGTTGTGCGCCAGTGGGTTATGTATCGGATATATTGCGTTCTTTTCGGCCTACTTCTTTTATAACATGCTTTCTTTGCCGCTCGCTTTTGCGCTGTTAGGAGTTACCTCTTTAGCCACGTTTGGAACAGCCGTTTGGAAAGAATCTAAATATATCGGATTTTTAGCACAAATCATCGGCTTTTTAACACCGTTTCTGTTCCACATGACAGAACCCAATTGGTTCTTCATTTTTGCGTATATTGCATTTATCGCTTCTGCGGCTACCGCTTCGGCTACGCTCTGCAAATGGGAACAGCAAATTCTTTCCTGCATTGTGTTTGCGTTTTTGTGTTTGTGGATTTCGCTGTGGCGTTTGAACCCGGCGGACATCCATTTACTAGGCGGATTTATTTTATTTTTTAATCTGCTTTTCGGATTTGCCGCTTACGGGCATAAAAACGGCGAATATTTATTGTGTAGCAGCATCGCCAGTTTTGTTTTGCTGGGCAGTTACGGAGTTGTATGTTGGAAAAATGACTTCGCGTATGCACTGGCCTTTATTAGTTGGACGGCGCTGTTTATGGCTCTTTTCTTCGTGCCGGTACTTGGATTGCGCCGCGTGTTTGAAAACGATAAACCCGCGTGGTTAAGCGCGTGGATTGGCAGTTTTTTGGGCGGGATTTACCTCTATGGAACGGTTCGCGATGCCTACCAATGGGATAACGGCCTCATCCCACTACTTTTAACATGCATTTTCGCGTTAATTACGTACTGGGTCTATTTTTGGACTCCGCTGGAAGAAGAAAATCAACGTTTCCGCTTGGCGGGGTTGGGCGGAATTACAACGTTCTTTTTAACTTTCACGTTGGCCTGCCAATTAAAAAACGAATGGCTGACCATTTCGTTGGCGTTGGAAGGGCTTGCTCTAATTGCGCTTAACCAACAGCTGCGCATTGAAGGATTAACAGTTATCGGCAAGTGGCTCTTGGTCGGAACGGCGGCACGCTTACTCATCAACCCGGCTGTCATGAATTACCACGAAGCAAGTACTAAAATCTTTAACTGGATCTTATACACTTATGGTTTATCGGCAGGAGCCATGTTAATAGGTGCAAGTGCCTGGAGACCGCGGGAAGATACAAAATCTATTTTTCTGTTGCAGCTGTTAGGTGGGCTGGTGTTGTTTGCCATGATTAACTTACAGATTGCGGACTTCTTCAGCACGTCCAGCACGCTGGAATTTAATTTAACCGGGTCTATGGCCGAGGCCGCCGCTTACACCATTGCATGGGCTTTGTGCGGTGCGTTTTGCGTACTACTTTCTATCGGTACGGATAAAGCATCCGCGTGGTTTTTACAAGGTGGGATTGGGCTAATGATTATGGCCTTAGCCAAATTATTCCTAGCCGATATCTGGATGTTGGAAACAGGCGCACGCATCATGGTGCTTTTATGCGTAGCCGTGATACTAATACTTGTTTCGTTTAGTTTCCAAACGGTAAAAGGAATAGTAAAAACCGGCAGCAAAAAATAAGTTTGTTTCACAAAAAA
>CADBFX010000020.1:41206-46339 GCA_902794125.1 uncultured Elusimicrobium sp.
CCCTTGGGCGCGGGATGCCAACTTATGAGTAGGATAATTCAGCACCAATTTTTTGTATGTTTCTTGGGCTTGTTTTGTCTTACCTAATTGTTCATACGTGGCAGCTAAATCAAACAGCATTTGCGGTGCTTGGGCATTTTTTGGATGCGCCAAGAGGGCTTTTTCTAAGGATTGAGCATACTTCTCGGGATTGCGTAATTGCCGTTTGGCCACTTGGGCGGCCGCCAACCACGAATCGGTAGCTTTTTCTTCATCCGCATTAAACAAAATGGCTGTTTTTTGCAACAAATTATAGGCCTCTGTAAAATCTTTCGTCTTTATATACACATCGGCCTTGCCGCGGTAAGCCTCATAAGAGGCCGGTGTATTACCCAGTAGTTCAATAGCCTTATCGTAATTAATAAGAGCACTATCGTATTGCTTATTATTTTCATCCAAAATGGCCATGTGTTTGTACACAATACCCGTTTCGGACGAGTCCGGATAGTTTTGCAAAATACGCGTATAAGCGGCGGTAGCGGCAGCGGTATCTTTTAAATTATCGGCATAAATATCACCGATTAGCCGTTCGCTGGCAGCACGGTAAGGAGTGTTCGGGTAAAGGGCTCCCGTTTTTTTATATTGAAAGATAGCGGCCAGATAATTGCCGTTTAAACGGTGCAAATCCCCGTACCATAATTCTACTTGGTCGCTAGCTGAATAGTCCGGGAAGCGAATAAAAAACGATTCAAACGCATTGGCCGCCGGAGCATAAAATGTTTTACCCGTTAGTTTAGATAAAGCGTACAAAGCGTCTGCTTGCCGCGTTTGCAAGACGCTACCTTTAGGGCCTGCGGCAAACAATTTAGCGGCTTCATCGCGGGATTTAGCATCCAACGCTTGGACAGCTTGCGCAAATAGCGGGTTTAAATTATCCAATGCCATTTGCGGAAATTGATAACGCAGTAAAAATAGCGTTACCAACGCTTTACCCTGCTCTTGAGCACGCAACTCTAAACGGGCTTGCATTAGTAATGCATCTGCCAAAGATTCATCTTGCGGGTGTTGCGTAGCCCATGTGGAGAAACTATCTGCCAAAGTGGCTGCATACGCGCGGCTTTCGCGGGCATTGGCCGCCGGAAAAGCCGAGAGCTCTTGTTTGTAAAACGACAACGTTTCTTGAGCGGTGGCCGCTTGGATAGGGAGCACTACTCCCAAAGCAATCAATACAATAAATAATTTGCGCATAAGATTACCGGTAATTTGTAAATTGGAGTTCTACGCCAAAGTCCGCGTTGCGCAGTAGCGCCATCGTATTTTGCAATTCGTCTTTAGATTTGGACGAAACACGCAACTGGTCCCCTTGAATAGAGGCCGATACTTTTAATTTGGCATCTTTAATGGCTTTCGCAATTTGTTTTGCTTTTTCGGACGGGATACCCTGCTGAATTTTAACGGTTTGTTTGGCATTTCCCCCCAAAGCGGCTTCCATTTTTTGCGCAATCATATTTTTAAGCGGAATACCGCGTTTGGCGATGCGCGTAAAAATAATATCGCGCAACGTGTTCACCTTATATTCATCGCTGGACGCGAGTTTGAGTTCGTTATCTTTTTGATTGAGTTCAATAGAAGAATTGGTACCTTTAAAATCGTAGCGATTGGTAATTTCTTTATTAGCGGCGCTGACAGCTTCCGAAATAATGTTTAAATCTACTTTGGAAACAATATCAAAACTATAATCTGCCATAAGTTACAACCTCCTATGCCCGTGTAAAAAGGGCGTCTTTTCTACATTATACTTTTTTTGTACAATGAAGTTATCGGCGGGGTGCCCGCTTGCTGGGTGCGTCGTCCAAAAATTAACGGAGGTTAAACGTACTAATTTGCGTGGCCGGGTTTCCCGGTGTGTGTGCTTATGAATATTAAAATTCGCTTAACAGTAATGAATTTCCTCCAGTTCGCCGTGTGGGGCGCGTACCTAACATCTATGGGTATTTTCCTCGCCGGAGCCGGGCTGGGTGATAAGATTGGTTGGTTCTATGCGACACAAGGTTTTGTGTCCCTTTTTATGCCGGCAGTAATCGGCATTGTGGCAGACCGCTGGATTCCGGCGCAAAAAATGCTGGGGCTATGCCATTTACTCGCAGCCGCAGGTATGGCCGGCGCGGCCTACTTCGGCATGCAACAACATATTTGCTTTGCCAGCTTATTTACCTGCTACACATTAAGTGTGGCTTTTTATATGCCTACGCTCGCGCTTTCTAACTCCGTAGCTTACACGGCACTTCGCCAACAAGGGTTAGACACGGTTAAAGTTTTCCCGCCGATTCGCGTATTTGGCACCGTTGGTTTTATTTGTGCCATGTGGATCACCAACTTTGCCGGCTTTCAAACCAGCTATACACAATGGTTTTTCTCGGCCATTTTGGGAATTGTGCTAGGGGTCTATTCGTTTACGCTCCCGGCCTGCCCGGTAAATGCCGAAAAAGCCCGCACGCTAGCCGAAGCATTGGGGCTCAAAGCCTTTGCGCTTTTTAAAGAAAAGAAAATGGCGATTTTCTTTGTTTTCTCTATGCTCCTGGGGATGTCGCTCCAAATCACCAACGGGTTTGCCGGACCGTTTATTATGGGTTTTAACTCGTTGGAAGGATTTACCGGTTCATGGGGAGCCAACAACGCTACTGCGTTAGTTTCTCTTTCGCAAATTTCTGAAACCTTATGTATTTTACTCATTCCGTTTTTCTTAAAACGCTATGGTATTAAAAAGGTAATGTTAATTAGTATGTTGGCCTGGGTACTGCGCTTTGGATTTTTAGGTGTAGGCAACCCGACAACATTTATCGGCATTGTATTTTTAGTTGCCTCTATGATTGTGTACGGCGTAGCATTTGACTTCTTTAACGTGTCCGGCTCGCTGTATGTGGACCAAGAAACCGACCCGTCCATCCGCTCCAGCGCGCAGGGCGTGTTCATGCTGATGACCAACGGTTTTGGTGCGGCTATCGGTTCGTTGGCGGCTCAAAAAGTGATTAACTGCTTTGTTAATGCACACATGGATCCTTCTGCCATGGTTAATGGCGTCTATCCGGCCGCGATTGCCAAACAAATCATGACGGGTTGGAGCAATGCTTGGTTCGTATTTGCCGGGTTCTCGCTCGTAGTGGCTATTTTATTTGCTATTTGCTTTAAATATAAACACGTAGCAGAAAATTAAGATTGAAAATTCCCTAAGAATGAAGAACGGCAAACATATGTTTGCCGTTCTTTTCTATTATCACAACAAGTGCAGATTTTGTACAATATATATGTATGACGCATTTGCTGCATGTTGGTGAAGTTGATTCCACCCAAAATTATTTAAAAGCCCAATTTGTAGGCTTGGCACACGGTACCGTGGTACAGGCAGACTGCCAAACCGCCGGACGAGGTCGCTTTGACCGCACATGGATTTCTAACGAAGGCGGACTTTATTTTTCTGTTCTATTAAAACCTACTAAAACAGATTTTTTGCACAACCTTACGCAACTTATGGCACTTAGCGTGTGCCGCGGGCTAGAGATGTTGGGAGTGCATCCCAACCTTAAATGGCCCAACGATGTGCAAGTGGACGGACGTAAAATTTGCGGCATTTTAAGCGAAACTATTTTTACCGCTAATAAATTGCAAGCCGTCATCATGGGCGTAGGAATTAACGTCGAACAAGAAGGGCTTACTCACGTCGGCCAACCGGCAACTTCCCTTAAATATTTACACATTAATACCGATAAAATTGCTTTATTACACACGATTATGGATTTCTTTTGGCGCGATTACGAAGCCCTGATGGCTCATGGGTTTGAAACCTTGCGCGACGATTATTTAAAACGCTTTGCGGCTATTGGCAAAGAAGTAACGGTAAAAAATGTGGATAAACAGATTTGTGGCATAGCGCAGGATATTTCCCCGCGCGGGACGCTTTTATTACAAACGCCCCAAGGCCAAGAAGAAATATATATAGGAGACTTGATGGTATGAGTGCAGAAAGTTTGTTTTTGCAATCGATTAATATCACATTAATTGGTATGTCGGTTGTGTTTGTGTTTTTAGTAATTTTAATTGTGGTAGTTATGCTACTTAGTTATGCTACTTGGACAACTCGTGCAATGGGCCGAAAAACGCTGGCCGGCCGCGGTGCCTGCCACCGCCGGAGCAAACAACGCTCTGATTGCCGTAGCTATTGCCGCTGCAAAAAGATTTCAAGGTAAATAATTTAAATTTAATAAGAGGAAACTATGAAAAAAATTAACTTTATGCTAACTGCGTTTCGCGATGGATTTCAATCCGTTTACGGGGCGCGTGTATTAACTAAAGACTTTATGCCGGCTGTGGAAGCGGCACGGCACGCGGGGATTACCCACATGGAATTTGGCGGCGGGGCCCGCTTCCAAGCGCTTTTCTTTTACTGCAACGAAAACGCGTTTGATATGATGGACACCTTCCGCAAAACAGCCGGGCCGGATGCCAACTTGCAAACCTTGGCCCGCGGCGTAAACGTAGTAGGGTTAGATAGCCAATCTTCCGACGTTATTAAAGCCCACGCCGAATTATTTAAAAAACACGGCACCACCACCATTCGCAACTTTGATGCGTTAAACGACGTAAACAACCTCATTTATTCCGGTCAATGCATTCACGACGCCGGCCTTAAACACGAAGTCTGTGTAACTATGATGTCCTTAGCCCCGGGCTGGGACACTACCGGCAAAATTCATACCGCCGAATTTTATGAAAAAGTACTCAAAGATATTTTAAAATCCGGCGTACCGTTTGACTCGGTATGCTTTAAAGATGCTTCCGGTACTTCCACGCCAAAAACCGTCGGAGAAACGATGGCTATGGCACGGCGCCTCTTGCCCAAAGGCACCAAAATTGTGTTCCACACGCACGAAACGGCCGGCAACGCCATTGCCTGCTGTTTAGCCGCTATTGAAAACGGGGCCGACAGCCTGGACCTTTCCATGCAACCGGTTTCCGGCGGCACCTGCCAACCCGATATTTTAACGATGTGGCACGCGCTACGCGGCACGGAATATACGTTAGATATTGACCCGAAAAAAATCCAAGAAGCCGAAAACGTATTCCAAGATTGCATGGCTAAATACTTCTTACCGCCCG
>CADBFX010000021.1 GCA_902794125.1 uncultured Elusimicrobium sp.
GGGATAATTTTTAAATATTTCGTGCCGATAATACCCGTCATCACCACCGAAAATTGGGAACCTTGGTGAACTGGAACATCTTTGTGCACTTCGGCTACTACAATCACGTCGCCGTTTTCAATTTTAATTTTTTTAACGCGGCCTACTTCCACCCCGGCCAATTTGACAGGGGCTTTTACCGGCAAGCCGGAAACGTCCGCAAATTTAATGTTTAAATCATACGTGCGCGTAACGGAAAATCCACCCAAAAAATACAGTGAAAAGCCGAACACACACAACCCTAGTACAGTAAAAATACCCAATTTTGTTTCTGGTTTCATGATACCCTCTTGTCTATAAAATAAATTAATCCTTCATCAACTTCATTTGAATCGGCCCGTGACTCGAGCCGGCCACAAATTGTTTTACATACGGATTATCCGTTTTACGGAATTCTTCCGGAGTTCCATAGAGCAAAATTTGACCTTCATACAAAAATGCAATATAGTCTGCAATTTTAAAAGCCGAGTGCATATCGTGCGTAATGACGACGGAAGTTACCCCAAGTTTAGCTTTTAAATCCAATATTAAATCGCTAATAATATCCGACATAATCGGGTCCAACCCGGTGGTCGGTTCGTCATACAAAATTACTTTGGGGTTTACCGCCAACACCCGCGCCAGCGAAACGCGTTTTTTCATACCGCCGGAGAGTTCGCTGGGGTTTAATTTGGCTACATCTTCCGTCAGCCCCACTAATGCCAATTTTTCTTTAATAATTTTGGGGTAATCACTTTCCGGCACGTTCGTTAAATATTTTAAACCAAAGGTTACATTTTCCCCCACCGTCATAGAGTCAAACAACGCCCCTTCCTGAAACAAGTAGCCAAAGTGACGGCGAATAGCGGCCATTTTAATTTCGCTTTTTAAGCGGGAAATATCTTTTCCGTTTACAATAATTTTTCCGTCCGTCGGGTCTTCCAAACGGATTAAACATTTAATCAGTGTACTTTTGCCCGAGCCGGACCCTCCCAAAATACAGGTTACTTTGCCTTCCTCAATTTTGAGGTTGACCTTTTTAAGCACCTTTTTTTCGCCAAAGTCTTTTTGGAGGTTGATAATTTCAATCATATTAAATTCCAAATGCCGTCAAAATGGCATCGTGGTAACTACCGCCCCGGTGGTGGACTTACCAACTCCTTCCGCCCCACCACGGGTGCTAATGCCTTTATAGCAACACACCGTGCCAACCATAAAAGCAAACGCAAACGATTTAATAAATCCGTGCATAAAATCTTTTGCGCCCATGAAAGATGTAATATCCGTCATATAAATTTCTCCGGGAACGCCTAAGGCATACACGGCCACGAAATATCCGCCCAGCACCCCAAATAAGTTGGAAAAAAGTGTTAATATGGGCATGGTAAACACAAACCCTACCATCCGCGGAATGACTAAATAACGAATCGGGTTTGTGCCTAATGTATAGAGAGCATCAATCTGTTCCGTCACCGCCATCGTACCAATTTGCGCCGTTACGGCGGCCCCCGCCCGACCGGAAACGACCACACTGGTAAGCACCGGGCCTAACTCGCGAATTAACGAAAACGTAACAATAGTGCCTACAAAAATTGGGTCACCGAAGATGCTATCAATCGTATTCCCCGCCTGCAAGGCGAGCACCATGCCGGTAAAGAAACTGGTTAGCGCAGTGACCCCAAATGATTCCACCCCTATCGTTACACTCTGTTCTACGGCTTGTTTAAATTCAAAACGGACAGCCAAAAGAAGCACGAGCGCACCATTTGAGTCGCCCCTCCCACTTGGCCCAAAAGCCCCATCATATATTTTCCAATCGCTGTAAACATTACTTTTTATAAATCCTCGGCACACGCGGCATTAAAAGTGTGCACAGTTCGTAGTCAATCGTACCTGCTTTTTGCGCCAGTTCCGAAAGCGTAATTTCCTCGTCCCCTTGGCAGCCAACCACCACTACTTCTTCCCCTACTTGAGCGGAGGGCACATCCGTAATGTCAACCATTAGCATATCCATAGTTACATTGCCAAGCACCCGGCAACGGCGTCCTTTTACCAGCACTTCTGCCTTGTTGGAAAACACCCGCAAATAGCCGTCCCCATATCCAAGCGGTAAGGTAGCCACTTTCATCGGCTTGGGTGCAATAAAACTGCGGCCGTAACTAATACTGCTACCGGCAGGAACGTCTTTTACGTACACAATTTTCGTTTTTAAAGATAAAATCGGTTCATAGCCCGGTTCTAAGCCGTAAATACTGTGCCCGGGGCGGACCATATCGTAATGCACATCCGGCCGGGCTACGATAGCCGCCGACGCTGCTACGTGACGATGATTAATATGAATGCCATGTAACTCTACATTGGTTAGCGTATCGCGGTAGTACCCGATTTGTTCTTCGGTAAAAGCCGGGTCACTATCTACGCTGGACAAATGCGTATATAAGCCGTCCAAAATAACGTGCGGATTACTTGCCAAAGTTTGAATTACTTTAAATACATTGCCGCGGCGGGTGCCGATGCGGCCCATGCCTGTATCTTGCTTGACGTGACAAAGAGCTTTTTTACCTAACTTTTCCGAAATTGCGCAAACAGCCTCTGCGGCGGCTTGGCTGGCAATCGTAATTGCCAAATCGTTTTTAATGGCGTATTCAAACGCTTCAAACGGATAGATACTGCCAAGTACCAAAATGGAATTTTTAATTCCGGCTTCGCGCAGACAAATTCCTTCTTCTACAGAGGCCACTCCGAAAAATTCACACAATTTATTTTCTTCCAAAAATTGTGCCACCGGCACCGCTCCGTGACCATAGGCATTGGCTTTTACCAGGGCTAACAGTTTTACACCGTCAGCCACTTGCCCCCGCACCTTACGCATATTGCGGGAAAGTTTAGCCAGGTCCACTTCGGCTACGGTAGGGCGAAGTATCGGAATATCCATAATTACTCCGGCAACGTAAGGGCCGTATTTCCTCCCATGTCCTGGGCTACTTCCATATTTTCCGGGGCGGGGTTGGTAAACAAAGCGTATTCGCCAAAGAAGGCCAAATCGATATCCCCCACCGGACCGTTGCGCTGCTTAGCAATAATGAGTGTGGCTTTATTTTTGAGCGACTCATCTTCGCGCTTATAATACCAATCGCGGTGAATTAAGGCCACCACATCGGCATCCTGTTCAATAGAGCCGGATTCGCGCAAGTCGGAAAGTTGCGGTTTATTATCGGTGCGGGCTTTATCTTCGTTTTTGCGGCTTAACTGCGAAAGCGCCAACACCGGCACGTTTAATGTGCGTGCCAAATCTTTAAGCATACGGGAAATTTCACTCACTTCCTGTTGGCGGCTTTCCACACGGCGTTCGCCGCCGCGAATTAACTGCAAATAGTCTATGACGATAAGCCCCAATTCTTTGCCTTGCTTTTTAAGTTCGCTGGCCAAGCGGCGCGAACGCATACGAAGTTCTGTAATTGAAATACCGGACGTATCGTCAATGTAAAAAGGCGCGGCAGCCAAACGGCCCAATTCGCGGGTTAAATCGCCCCATTTGCTTTTATCCATCCAACCGGTACGCAGTTTGTGGATTTCCACCATCGCCGCCGCCCCAATCATACGTTCAAAAATGCTTTGCCGTCCCATTTCCAGCGAGAAAAACGCCACCGGAATACCGCAATTTACGCATGCGTGGTGGGCAATGTTTAAAGCAAGAGCTGTTTTCCCCTGGCTGGGGCGCGCCCCCAAGATGATAAGGTCGGATTTGCGAAGCCCGCCGGTGCGGTGATCAAAAGCATCCAACCCGGTAGGGACCCCTTGAATGGAATTTTTGGTTTTAATGGCTTTTTCCAAAATATCCATAACTTCGGGGGCTAAATCTTTGGCGGCAATAAAACCGGAAAGTTTTTGCTTTTGGCTGAGTTTATAAATTTGATCAGCCGCCGAATCAATTAAAATTTGCGGGTCGTCATCTTCCTCTTTATAGCAACGTTGCACTAGCCCGGTAGCCGTGCGGATTAAATCACGCACAACATATTTTTTATAGACAATTTCCGCATAGTGTTTAGCATGGGCTGCCGTGGCTACTTTGTCTACCAGCTGCGTAAGATATACTTCACCGCCCAGTTGGGCCAGCAAATTATTCTTCTTTAATTCTTCGCTGACGGTTACAATATCTACCGCTTGACCACGATCCACCAGCGTTTTCATAGCGTCAAAAATCTTTTGATGAGCTTCTTTATAAAAGTGTTCCGGTTTTAAAATTTCCAAAGCATCGCTGACAGCTTCGCTGTCTAACAGCATAGAGCCCAATACTGCCATTTCCGCATCAATGGCTTGCGGGGGAATACGTTCTTCTAACAAATTACTGGCCATACATAACCTCTAACAACAAAAAAATCCGACCTTTTATAGATAAAAAGGGATATTATTATTGTAGCAATTTAGACGCGCTGCGGAAAGATTTTTATATTCCTATTTAACCGCAAAAAAGGCCCCTAAAAAGGGGCCTTTTAAAACGCAAATACGTCGTGGTTTATTTTGCTTCGGCCGTATCAGCGGGTTTAGCATCCGCGATTTTTTCTTCCACCGTGGTCAAGGGGTTGATTTGAACCTTGATGGTAGCGGTAACGGTCGGTTTCAAATAAATGCCAACTTCCGTTTCGCCTAGGGCTTTAATCGGCATATTGAGTTCAATAGCGTCTTTGGCAATTTTGTGGCCAAGAGCCGTTAAGGCTTTGTAAATGTCGGCTTTGTTGACAGAACCGAACACTACGCCGTCGCTGTTAACGGTTTTGGTAAACGGCAATACGACGCCGGTTAATTTTTCGGCAATAGCGCGAGCTTCCGCGAGTTCCGCATCAATGCGTTTTTGGCGGCGTTCGGCACCGAGTTGCCAATTCTTAATAGCACCTTCAGTGGCGATTTCCGCCAAGCGGTGCGGGACTAAAAAGTTACGGGCATAGCCGGGTTTTACGTCTACTACCGTGCCTACCATACCCAAATTTTTGACGTTTTGTTTCAAGATTACTTTCATGGTTTACTCCGTCTTATTTTTTGGGTAAAGAATACGGCAAGATGGCCAGGTTGCGGTCGCGCTTAATCGCTTTGGTGATTTGGCGTTGGTGCTTGGCGCAGGTGCCGGTAATTCTTCTGGAAAGGATTTTACCGCTTTCCATGGTAAAGGACTTTACAAACTGAAAGTTTTTATAGTCCACGTTATCAATTTTTTCAGCGCATACTTTGCAGACTTTTCTTCTGCTTTCAAAGCGCTTTTTCCCAAACGGGCGGGCCGGTCTTTCGGCGCGCGCGGCCGGAGCGGCAGGAGCCGTTTCCGTCGTGGGGGTTACTTTCGTTTCTTCGGACATTTGATTCCTCTTTTAGTAATGTTTAAAAAGGCACGTCGTCTTCCATCACGTCTGTGGTGGGGACGTCGTCCTTTGCGGCCGCTTGTGCACCGTCATTGTAGGTGCCTCCGGCGGCACCGGATTCCAGTATTTGGATCCGGCGGGCAGTAACCTGCATAGATCTGCGGGTTTGACCCGTTGTTTTATCGGTGTATTCGCTAGAGGTGAGGCGGCCTTCCACGCTGATGGGAGTACCTTTTTTCACCCGGTCTTTGCACCGTTCGGCTGCCGCGCCCCAAACTACCACGGGCACAAACACAGTGTCATCTTTCCACTCGTTTGTGGTAGCATCTAAGTACCTGCGGTTGACCGCAATATCACAACGGCACACTGCCTGACCTTTCTGCGTAAAAGTTACGTTCGGGTCACGTGTTAACCGTCCGACCAGAAGGACAAGGTTTTGTTCCGGTAATTTGATGGATGCTGGCATAGTTTAACCTTTATTTAGCGATAGGAGCCGGTTTGGCTTTAACTTCCACGGCGTTCATCGTCAGGAAGCGGAGCACATTTTCATTGAGTTTCAAAGCACCGTCTAATTCTTTTACGAATTTCGGTTCGGCTTTGAATTTCAAATAGAGATAGAAACCATCGCGAACGTGATTAACTTCATGGGTAAATTTGCGTCTGCCCAATTTTTCTTCGCTGGTTACTTCTCCACCATTTTTCGTGACCAAGGCTTTTACTTTGGTTACGAATTCACCCACTTCTCCATCGGAGAGTTGGGGTTTTACAATAATTACGCTTTCGTAAGTTCTCATAATACCAATTTCTTTTTATTTGCGTTTTTGCAGGGCAAAAAATACCGCAGGTGTAACCCTGTGGTTTTTTACCCTACAGATATTATAACAAATTTCAACCGTTTTTTTGCACTTATACGCAAGGCGGCCCGCTTTCGCGGGCCGTAAATAAAGGCAATTCATTTATTTGTTAAGAGGCTTACCCTCATCCGTAAAACGCTCTTTGGTCCCATCCGGATAAACAATGTCCACGGTAACCAGCAAATTCCACAGCGTCTCAAGTTTGGTGCCGTCCTTTAATTCGGCCATTATATCGCTTGAACGGGGACCCGTTCGATGGATCGTTTTAAGCTGTTCTTTAAATACCATTTTGCCACATGCTTCTAACGCGGTTTTTTGGTCTTCGCCGGCAAGCTCTCTTAATAAACCCATTGCTTTGGCAGCCATAGAAGCGTTTAAAGTGCCGTCTTCTTCAAATACTTGCACATCCTGTAACGCGGCGCGCACCTCTTCTTCTTCCCGCGCGTTAGCTTCTGCGCGTTCCCGCGCACGCTGGGCTTCGAGCGCTGCTTTTTGTTCGGCACGTTCTTTTTCTGCCGCGCGGGTATGCTTTTTGGCACTTTCTACTAAGAATTTCCTTTCTTGCGGATAGGCCTTTGCCAAGCCCCCCGTTTCTCCCAAGGAAGGATGCGTATCCATTTTAAATTGCTCTTTTCTCTGTGCAGGGTTCATTTCCAAATTGGCGTCTAACAATACTAGCATGGCCAATAATTCCGGTTCGCTTACCACATTAGGATCTTGATCCTGGGTAGCCACATCCGCCAATATTTCGCGTTGGGCATCCGACAGGGCCGCAAATTCCCTCTTAAAATACGGCTGCTGCATAAGCGCCGCAAAGGAAATAGTGGTCTTATTCTTTCCCATAATGGTATTTACCTGGTCAAATAAAAATTTTTGGTATTTGGGAAAATAAAATGCCTGTTTAAAACCAAAAAATTGAAAATCAGGATGTGTGACAGCCGTTTGTGCGGCCACTTGAGTCTGCACGCGCTGTTGTAATGTATCCGCCCCTGCCGCCATGGGCAGCAGAGCAAGCACTAATACCGGAAATAAAATTCTTTTCATAATAGCCTCCTAAGAAAGAGAAACGGCCCCTACTGGGGCATATAGGATAAGTATAATCGCAAAATACAGTAAAAACAAGGGTTAATCCCTTTTTAGAAAAATTTTGGCCGGGCTGGTGGCTCCCTTAATTAAAGAGAGTTTATTTTCCGCTACACCCATATACTCCGCCAGCACCATGCGCACGGCTTCATTGGCGCGGCCTTGTTCGGCCGGAGCTTTGACCCAAATCTCAAACGTGTCAGCCGATTTTTCCACCAGTTTATTATGTTTTTCGCCCGCGTGCACTTTTACTTTGATGTACTGTTCCATATAAAAGATTGTACAAAAAAGCACAACAGCCGGGTTTTGGCTGTTGTGCTTTTTTGATTTGTTTTTATTTACTATGTTTGGCAATTAAACTCTTAGCCGTCATATCGGCCGGTTTTTCAATTCCCATTACATCTAACACGGTTACGGCAATATCACCCAAATTACCGGTGGGTTGCATTTGAGCGTGCAGGTCTTCTTTATTTAAATAAATAAAGTCCACCAAGTTCGTGGTGTGCGCCGTTTTGGGCATATTGATTTTTTCGTCCCACATTTCTTCGGCGTTACCGTGGTCAGCCGTAATAAACACTGCGTAATCTTTTGCTAGGGCCGCTTCGGTAACCGCTCCGGTGCATTCATCTACTACTTCCACGGCTTTGATGACCGATTTTAAATTCCCGGTGTGACCTACCATATCGCAGTTGGCAAAGTTAATGACGATAAAATCGTACTTGCCGCTGGCGATTTGGGCCAAGGCTTCGTCTTTAACGATATACGCTTCCATTTCCGGGTGTTCGGCAAAAGTAGCCGGATCAAAGCGGCCTTTCTTTTCAATGCGGTCTTCCCCCGGGTACGGCTTAATAAGTTTACCGTTAAAGAAGGAAGTAACGTGTTTAAATTTTTGCGTTTCGGCCAAGCGTAATTGTTTAAGCCCGGCTTTGGAAATCACTTCGCCCAGCAGATTATCCATACCGCCGCCGTCCGTCATAGAAGGAAGTGCGTTATACGGGAAGGCGTCATAGTATTTCGTGAGCCCGCAATATACGCACGGCACGCGCGTACCGCGGTTCTTGCCCGGGTAATCATCATCAATAAACGCGCGGGTGAGTTGAATGGCGCGGTCTTGGCGGAAGTTAAAGAAAATAACGGACGAATTTTCTTCCATGCCTTTGTAATCGCCTAAAACGGTCGGCGGGATATATTCATCCACCATCGGGCCGCCATCCGGTGTTTTTAGGGTTTTGTAATCTTCGGCCACTACTGCTTCGGCCGTAGTGCCGTGCAACCCTTGTGCGCGAACAATTAAATTGTAGGCCTTATCGGTCAAGTTCCAATCTTCACCGCGGTCCATGGCGTAGTAACGACCTTGAATGGTGGCAATTTTACCGGCACCCGCTTGTTTCATGACTTCTTCTAAGGTGCGGATATAGCCAATAGAACTTTGCGGTGGCGTATCGCGTCCATCAGAGAAAAAGTGTACATAAATTTCTTTAATGCCTTTTTGCGCGGCAAAATTAATAATGGCGTGCAGATGATCTTGGTGGGCATGGACCCCTTCGTCCTGCACTAGCCCCATAATATGAAGCGGCTTGTGATTATTTATACAGTTATCAATACAAGCGGCAAACGGAGCCGATTTAAATAAAGAACCGTCTTCAATCGTATCTTTTAAGCGTTTGAGTTCCTGGATCACAATACGGCCTGCCCCCATATTGAGGTGGCCTACTTCGCTGGAACCCATATATCCGGCCGGAAGACCTACTTGTTCGCCGGATGCTTCAATTTGAGTGTGCGGATAGTTGGCTAAATACTTCGTAATATTTGGAATTTTAGCATTGCTAACTGCATTGTACGGCCCTGCTTTCGCATTCCCCCAACCGTCGCGGATAATTAAAACTACTTTTTTCATAAACATGTCTCCTTTTTTACTAATAAATCTTTCCAGCGTTTACATTGAAATTCATTTAATTGTTCCAAGGTACAAACGCCTTCTTTTCCCAACGTTTGCAGGAAATAATACAAAATCTGTTCGGCCATTTTGGTATCTGCCATGGCCCGGTGCCACCCTTCACAACTAATCCCCAGCGTACTGGCAATATTACCCAAGCGGTTGCTTTCAAACCGACCGCTTTTGCGCGCCAATTTGAGGGTATCAATCACCGGATACGGCGGAAAATTCATTCCGCACGCTTCAAACTCGGCTTTTAAAAACGAGAGGTCAAAATCTGCATTATGCGCCACCAACACGCACCCGTCCAACAAACCGATAAGCCGCGGTAATATGTCCGCAAAAATAGGGGCATCTTTTACCATTTCGTTGGTAATGCCGTGGATGGCAATCACTTCAGGTAGCATGGGAATTTGAGGGTTCAGTAGCGTGGAAAATTCTTCTATTACTTTCCCGTTTTGGGAAACCGATACAGCCAATTCGCAGATTTTACCACCTTGTGTGGCATAGAGTCCGGTTGTTTCGGTATCTAAACAAGCAAATTTGATATCTGTTAAATTTGTCATATTAAATTAAGAAAAAGCGCAGACGCACCAAAAATCCGAAGAATACGGCTCCCCCAATCCCTACATAAAAAGCAAACCGGGATACGTCCAATAACCGGATGCGCCGCGCATAAAGGCATGCTCCCAACCATACCAGCAAAAGTACCACCCACCGCCAACCGGGCAGCAACATGATAAGAAAGAAGATCGCACGTGCCATCATGAGCATCCATTGTTCATCAAAGGAAGGATAATCCCGTCCATAGCGGTCTTGTTCAATGGTAAAAATACACCGTTCCAACACGCGGGTTGTTAATACCATCCCTACCGTAAAAATAATCCAAGGTTCGGCAAAAAAGTTGCCGGTTTCATATAACACATAGAAGGGAACACACAAAAACAGAAAAAGTAGATTAACAAACGTTCTTAGAAAGAAAGATAAGAAATAACCGTATTTAATTTTCCCGCCAAAATCAAAAAACCGGGAAGAAAACGCGGAAAACAAGGCAATTAGCGGAATAACCGCCCACCCCGGCAAATGGATAAGCTCCAGCAGCGGCCAACGCATAGTTAAATAGCCGTAACACAACCCATAGGCCAACACCAAAAACAAGCCTACTTGCCAAGCCAACCGCTTGTTGCGGTTTTGGGGGCTCCAAAAGTCAGCCGAGCGAAAACCTAAAATAAAATCTGTTAAAAAATAAGATAAAAATAAACGCCAAAATACAATCATTTTGTCTCCTTAGGCAGTGTAATCGTAAACGAACTGCCTTCCCCGGGTTTACTGCTTACGTCCAAGGTTCCGCCGTGAGCTTCTATAATTTGACGGCTGATAAAAAGCCCCAAACCGTAACCCGGCTTATCTGTATGCACTTGGTGAAACTTTTGAAATAAGCCCTTTACTTCTTGCAGGGTCATGCCGATACCGCTATCCGCTACTGTAATATGATAGCAAGTTTCATCCTGCGTTGTGGCTAAACGCACAAATCCTTTTTCGGTAAATTTAATAGCATTAGAAAGCAAATTGGTAAGCACACGTTGGAAAAGTTTCGGGTCTGCCGATAAGTGGATGGGCTCGCCGCTAACCGTAAGTTCTAATCCTTTTTCTTGGGCGGTAGGCCGCAACGAATCGGCCGCTTGTTGCGCCAAGGCAAGAATATCTACATTTTCTTTTTGAGGCGTCATTACCCCGGCTTGGATACGGGATACATCCAGCACATCTTCTAACAGGGTGGATAAATTACGGGCGGCCTGGTTCATGAGGTCCAAATATTGTTTCTTTTCTTCTTCGGTCACTTTTCCGCTTTGTAAAATGTACAGATACCCCTGCAAGCCAAGTAGCGGCGCACGCAAATCATGCGCCACGGCACGGAAAACTTGCTCCTTCATCTCGCTAACTTGTTGCTCCAATTGCAAGACTTGATAATCTTTCAAATCAACGGTCATCTTATTAAAATCAGCAATGAGTTGCTTAAATTCCCCCCAGCCGATTTCTTCGTCAATTTTCTCATCAAAATTTCCATGGCTGACTTCGTTGGCCGCGTGGGAAAGAGCCCCAATCGGCTCGCCCAACCGCTCGGCAAACGTAAGCGCCGCAAAATAAGAAAGCGTGGCAATCGTAAGCACAAAAAGTGCCAAAATGATATTGGTGTAATAGATACTGCGGTACGCTTCCCGCTTGGGTTGTAGCACCGCCACATACGCCCCCAAAACCGGCGAGGCGGCATACGCCCCAACGTACGATTCCTGCGGTGTTTTTAAATTTTTAATCAGGTGCGAGGTATTGGAAAAATAATCTTTTAAAGCTTGCGTATCAAAGGCAGGTTTGTATTGGTACGGATCTGCATACACTTGGCCTTCTTGGTCCACAATATAAATGCGTCCTTCTATCCCAATGCGTTGCTCTTGCACGCGCGCCAAAAAGCTAAAGAAACTTAAAATCCCGTATAAATAATCTCCGTTGGAAAGCGGATAAATAAATTCGCTAATCGGCCGCCCGTTTACCACATCAAAACTGCTAACCGACACCCGCCGGCTGGCTGCTAGAGCCGCCAAAGAAGGATCGTCCTCCAAATTAATAGTGGGCAACTGCGCAAGCACTTGTTTATCCCCCGCGCGGTATAATTCTTTACCCTTGGAAGACAATACTGCCAACATTAAAAAATCCGGGTTAGCCGTTAAAGCCTCACGCAACAGGGGTTGTGGGTTTTTTTTCTGTTGTAAATATTCGGAAACGGTTTGGCTAAACGCCAAGCGCCACGTCAAATCTTCTATGTGTTGATTCATAGAAGAAGAAACGATTTGCGCCAAATTGGAATGTGTTTCCAAAATTGTATCTTTCAAATGCAGTTGGTAATAGGCCAGCAGTAACATCATGGGCACAAACGGCACCAGCACTACCACCAAAAACATTTTTATTAGTTTAGAAAATAAAGACATAATCCCTCTTATCTTTATTATATCAATTCGTAGGGAAAAACATAAAAAATCCCCCACTTTTTTGTAGGGGATTTTAACTAAAAACCAACCAAATTATTTTTTATTGGCTTTTATCTGTTCTAAAATACGCGGCAGGATTTGCGAAGCATCCCCCACTAAACCGTATTTGCAGACATTGAAAATAGGTGCATTGGCATCTTTGTTAATACCAATAATCACGTCGCTATGTTCCATCCCTACTACGTGTTGCACCGCGCCGGAAATTCCGCACGCCACGTACAACTTAGCAGAAACGGTTACACCGCTCTGGCCGACTTGTTGTTCTTTGGGTTTGAGCCCCAAATCAATAGCCGCACGGGAGGCACCTACCGCCCCGCCCAATTCTCCGGCTAATGTTTCCAACAAATCAAACCCGGCTTTATTTTTCATACCGCGTCCGCCGGCAATAACTACTTCGGCCTCATCTAACTTCATGCCGGAAGCAGGCGGATTCATCTGCGTGCTGATAATGCGCACTTTAGCCGCTTGCGGCGAAACCGCTACCGCCTCTTTTACAATGATTGCCATGCGGCCGGGGGTTGT
This sequence comes from uncultured Elusimicrobium sp., assembly GCA_902794125.1. Taxonomy (GTDB): domain Bacteria; phylum Elusimicrobiota; class Elusimicrobia; order Elusimicrobiales; family Elusimicrobiaceae; genus Avelusimicrobium. Next base: position 12,809 of record CADBFX010000021.1, read on the forward strand.
CACTACCTTTTTAAATACGTTTGGACGGACAGTGGACATTTGCGGGCGATAGTCCGGGCATTTAATATCAGCCATAATGTTGCCGCCAAACGCCGGACGGGTTTGAATTAAATTACCTTCCTTAATAGAAAGGCCCGTGCAGTCTGCCGTTAAACCTACGAACAATTCCGAAGAAATCCGCGGCGACAAATCGCGTCCGATATAGGTGGAAGGATACAAAACAACGCTGGGCAAGTACTTTTTAATCAGCGTAACCATGGCGTTAGCATAGGCAGCCGTATTATAGCGCGCATAAGCCGGGCCTTCCACAGCATAAATTTTATCCGTTCCGTATTGGGAAAGTTCCGCGAAATACGGTTGCAAATTATTACCGATAATTACGGCACATAATTCTTCGCCCAATTGGTTGGCCAGTTCGCGCCCTTTGGATAAGAGTTCAAAACCTACCGGGCGCACACTTTGCATTTGACCATTATCGGAAATTTCAATAAATACCCAAACGCCCTTATAGGCGGACAAATCTTTTTTAGCCGCCCCGGCAGCCGGCAAAGATAACGCCTTGACCGGGCATTGGCTGACGCACGCCCCACACATGGTGCACGCAGCAGACGGAACTGCTTTGCGATTTACTAAAGAGAGCGCCCCGAACGGACACACCGTGGTGCATTTACCGCACCCTACGCATTTTTCGGAAACTTGAATCATTTGAGCACACTCTCCTTTTTCAAAATCTCAATAAATTTATTGGCTAATTCCGCAGCAGAGCCGGAGAACATTTCCCCTTTTTGGCGGGCCGGCGGCGGGAAGATGCGGTCCACGCGTGTGGGTGAACCGTTAAGCCCCAATTTGTTGGGATCCGCACCGATATCGGCAGCGGTCCAAACGTGAATCGTTTTATCTTGCGCTTTGTGAGCCGCCAAGAAAGACGGATACTTAGCCGCATAATCTACCGGCATCGTCATAGTGACCAGCACCGGCAAATCGGCTTCCAAAATTTGGTGCCCGCCTTCAATCAGTTTTTTAACTACAATCTGATTGCCGTTTGCATCAATAGATTCGCAGAACGTAATTTGAGGAATCCCTAAATGATACGCAATACCTGGCCCGGTTTGGGCGGTATCACCGTCAATAGCCATTTGCCCGCAAAGAATCAAATCATACTGGCCGATTTTTTTAACCGCGGTAGCAAGCGCGTAAGAAGTGGCCCAGGTGTCCGAACCGGCAAAAGCCCGGTCGGAAAGGAGAACCCCTTCATCGGCACCCAGCGCCAACCCTAAGCGAAGCACGGCCGTAGCTTGGTTGGGCCCCATGGACAAAAGTGTAATCTTGGCACCGGTTTTGGCTTTAATTTCTAACGCACGTTCCAAGGCAAAATGGTCGTACGGGTTTAAAATGCTGGGTACGCCCGCGCGGATGAGCGTGCCGGTTTTCGGGTCTACTTTTACTTGGGTAGAATCGGGAACTTGTTTAATACATACAATAATGTTCATGCGATTATCCTATTTTTTGAAAATTTCTCTGAGTTTGGCGGAAACCGTGTCCATATCTTCAATGAGTCCGCGCATTTTGTCTTCAATAGCGGTTAAGTTAATAGCCGCGCTGACTTCCGCCGTGTTGATAGCCGGGCAGGTGCCTAAAATCAGGCGTAAGCCCTCGCTGGCGGTTTTAAACGCACTTTGGCGCGCATTAACGCGGGCCATCGTGGACAAGGTGGCAATATCAAAGCGGCTGCCTTCCGTTACGCGTTTGTTGGCACATTCGCGTGTAAATACAGCGGCCACTTCCATCTCGCTAATCAAATCACCCAACATAAAGGTAACATATTGATGGCGGGTGAGTTTGTTAGCGCGGCAATCGTCTAGCACGCGTGCCAACGCTCTGAAGCCCAAGGCCACGCTGTCGGCACCCACATCCGGGTGTTGAGCGTGCAAGGCATCAAACTCGGCCGCTTGGTTGATATAGTATTGCCCACGCGATTTTAAATGTTCCTGCCAGCGTCCGCGGAAAATTGTCATTTCCAACACTTCGCTGGTACCTTCATAAATGCAGGTAATTTTAACATCGCGTTTGATTTTTTCTACAGAAAATTCTTTCGTATAGCCAAATCCGCCCATGGCTTGGATTGCATCTTCGGCGGCTTTGTTGCCCGATTCGGTAGCATAGTCCAGTCAATATACGCACGCGCCGCTTCAAAGCGTACATAATGCGGCGTGATAAGTTTGAGCATGAAGCCCTGTTTTTCGGCTAACGGGCCTCCGGCTTGGATACGTTGTTGGGCATAGGTTAAAGCAGTCTCTACCGCTTCTTCACCGCCGCCTAAACCAAACGCGGCTACCATTAAACGTGTATAGCCAAATACGGCTTGGGCTTGTAAGAACCCTTGCCCTTCCTTTAAACCGATTAAATTTTCTGCCGGCACGTATACTTCGTCAAACGCGAGCCCGGCCGTGTTGGACAGGCGAATTCCGTGTTTGTCTTCGTGTGCATCTTGCGTAAAGCCGGGGGTTCCTTTTTCCACGATAAACCAAGACGGACCGCCCGGAGCCAGCGCGAGCACCGTGTAAATATCGGCTACGCCGCCGTTAGAAATCCACATTTTACTGCCGGTAATCTTATATCCCACGACTTTGCCGTCTTTAATGACGTGTTCCGCGCGGGTACGCAAGGAAACTAAGTCGCTCCCGGCATCGGCTTCCGTTGCGCCGTAGGCCACAAGTTTATTTTCGTGCGCAATCTTTTTAAACCATTTTGCTTTCTGTTCCGGCGTGCCGCCCACATTTAAGGGGTCACTGCCCAAGAAGGTAGCAAATACGCCGGTAGCGATCCCCAAATCTATGCGGGCCAATTGTTCGCACACGCGGTAGATTTCGGTTGTTTGGCCGCCTAAGCCGCCGTATTCTTCGGGAATAAGTAAAAGGTGTACACCGAGGATATCATGGTCGTACATTTCTTTTAAAATGTCTAACGGAATTTCGTTTTTAGCATCGTGTTCGCGAATCAAATTAAACGAAATCCGGTTTTTTGCATATTGTTTCAAACTGTCCAGCATGAGGTTGCGGGTAGTTAGATCGTTTTTAGCCATTGATTAGGTTCTCCAAATACAATATAAATATATTATACAAAAAATATGAGTGAAACTTTCTGTACCCCGTTCTGCCCTTTTTTAGAAATTGAAAAAAAGGTACAATATAAGTATGCTCCCCCGTAATCTCTTTACTTTTTTTCTTCTGCAAGGCTTCTTGTGGTGTTTAACGGCCTTAGGATTTTTTTACAGCAATGGCTTTTATACGGACGGGTGGGGACTTTTATTTACACTCGTTTTTATCCCCGGGCAAATGTTTCTGTTTGCTTGGGCCTTTGCCTTATTATGTTTCCCCTTTAAATGGATTGGCCCGCGTGCCTTGGCAAGTGCTTGCGTAATAAGCGGCAGTTTATTCTCCTTTTTTTTGGCCGCGGATATAGTCGTCTTTGCGCAATACCGTTTTCATATCGGGATATCTTTACTGGAACTGTTTTTCGGGCCGGCCGGGCGGGAAATTTTTATATTTTCTGCCGGTATGTGGTTGTTAATAGTAGGACTCATACTCTTAATTATTTCCCTGGAAATAGGCCTGGTCTTTCTATCAAAAAAAATTCATTTGTCGGGCCGTGTTTTCTTGCTGATAGCGGGGATATGGATTGTTTGTTTTTCCCTATATAATGGAGTATATGCATGGGGCAAATTTAAAATGATCCCGTCCGTCATGGCGCAATCATCCGTTTTGCCCCTGGCCTATCCGCTATCTGCCAACCGCCGTTTAGAAAAATGGGGATTTACCCACTCTCAAACGCCCTACCAGTTACCACATAAAGGCAGCCTTACTTATCCCCTTCAGCCGCTGACTTGCGCCGCGAAAACTCCCTTGAAAAATATATTAATTATTTTGGTAGATTCCTGGCGGGGCGACATGTTAAACCCACAGGTAATGCCTAAATTATCATCTTGGCTCAAACATCCCGGCATGCATGTATTTACCAACCATTTATCGGGTGGAAATTCCACAATGGGTGGCGTATTTTCCCTGTTTTACGCAATTCCGTCCTCGTACTGGGACGATTTTACTTCCGAGCAATTGTCCCCCGTTATTGTTACCCATGCACAAGAACTCGGTTACGAGTCGGGCATTTTTGCCAGCAGCAACTTGTCCAGCCCCGAATTTTACCGCAATGTTTTTGCCACCATCCCCAACTTGCGTTTAGGCTCGGCCGGTAATTCCAGCTGGGCCCGCGATATAAATGCGGTAGAAGATTTTGAAAAATTTTTGCAAACGCGCGACACTCAAAAACCGTTTTTTGGGTTTATCTTTTTAGATGCTCCCCATGCATATGACTATCCGGCAAACGCGGCCCGTTTTACCCCGGCTAAACCGATAAATTATTTACTGCTTACCCATAAAACGGACCCCGCGCCCTATCTCAACCGATACAAAAACGCTGTTTATTTTAATGACGGATTGATTGACCAAGTTTTAACTTCTCTAAAACAACAAGGGTTGCTGAAAAACACTTTGATTATTTTAACCGGAGATCACGGACAAGAACTGAATGACTCCCATCAAAATTACTGGGGACACAACAGTAATTTTACCGATTACCAAACAAAAGTACCGTTTGTCATCTATGATCCTTCCCGCCCACAGACAACTTCTTATACACATCGCACGTCCCACCATGACGTCGCCCCTACAATCTTGCAGGATATATACGGTTGCACCAATCCGCCTGCGGATTACGCATTGGGTCGTTCGCTTTTTGACCAAACCCCCCGCCCGTTCACCGTATTTGCCGGGCATACCGAAAAAGTCATACGCATCGGAGATGACATTACGGTATTTAATAAATTCGGCGGTTTGAATAGATACGACGCGCATCTATCCCCTGTGCAAACGTCGCCGGATCCGGACACTTTAAAAGAAGGGCTCAAAGCGTTTGGCCGTTTCTACAAATAATAAAACCACCGTTAGCATTTACACGCTACGTGTAAATAAAGACTTCACGCGCGTTTTGAGATATTCTTTTAATCGCTGGTGCCACCGAGGATATTGCACCGGAGCAATGCATAACACCGGGATTACATAATCCGGCCCATAAGTATTAAGCAACCAACATAAACGATGCTGCCCATCTAACAATTCATATGTTCCTTGTGCCACAACCGGCATAAATGTTTTATCATATCCATTCTGCAAAGAATGAATGAGTTTAGAAAAACGCTGTTCAGACATGCAAAGACCCGATAATTTTTCGTTTTCCATACAGTATTCTCTATATTGATGTACTTGCCCTTGCAGATATCGATATGCATGTGTTTCTTGTAACGACAGCCATTGTCCGTTCCACAATCTTTTAATGCAGCGTAGCGGAAGTTCTTTTATTTCGTAAACCAATTGCCGCCCTTCTATAAACTTGTAAAAGAACTCATAATCTATCCGAATATGGGGATCTTCCAACAATCGTAATGCCGTATATGTACGATAGCGTTTCAATTTTCGCCTATACACCGGATGCCTTGTTTTCCGTCCGAACATCGTATAGCCAAGAGGCTCTATAAACCCACAAATAAACCTCTCTGCCGCATGAGCCAGGGAAAACGTCCCTCGCTGGGTAGGCATAAAATCTTCCAAACGAATTTTCCACTTCTTAACCTGTTCCAACAATTCAGCCCTGATAGCAAAACAGGTACCTGCTACAAAATGATAATTTTCGTTAATAGAAATGTTTTTCTCTCGTGCATACGCCAATGTAAAGGCCTGTTTATGTTTAGGATCTTGGGTAATTAAGTTTTCTGCCGCAACTAATCCAATTGTTTTATTGTTATACAGGGCATCAATCGTCGCATGAACGGATAAACCTCCCAAGATAGCGTTATATAAATTTTTGAACCAATCCGACCGTTTAAAAATTTGATCATAAATATAAATACATTTTCGCCCGGTTCCTTTGGAATGAAGTTTATAGACAATATCATAGCGTTTTAAATCTGTTTCTGATAGCACTTCCAAAAAGGGCCCGACATCAAATCCTCGGTTTTCACAGGCACACAATTTCACCCCGGGTTTGTATTTTTTAATTTCTTCTAAAGTTTCCGCAGAAGAATGCTCTGGTATATATGTGACTATTAAATCATGGGTATAAGGAGAAAGATTGCGTAGGTATTTCCGAATAGCGGGCCAACTATCCATATAATACAGATGTAGGATGACTAAAATCCGACATTTGCGGTTTTTTTCTATTGTTTTCTTATAGAGGAATTGCCCAACCAGGTGGGAAAAATAAGTATTAGACATGATAGACGCTCCTTACAATTCCTGTTAGAGGAGGCCTATCAAAACGGCTGTTACACGTGAGCCAAGCGAACGGTTCTCAACGTATAACAGCCGCGGTCTGCCGTCCATATAGACGGCAGACACTCGGCACAAAAAACAGGCTCATGACTTCCCATTTTTTGTGCCTTGAACGGACTGTCTTTTGGAGTTCGCTCGGCCTTTTAGATTTGTGTCTAAAAGTAACCCCGTACCCTAATGATACGGTTCCAAAAACAGTAAAATTGTACGTATAGTATAGCAAAAATAGATATTTTGGTGGAAAACCTGATGCAAAAAGGTATAATAAAATTATGAATTGTATATTTTGTGGCATTGCCGATGGCTCTGTAAACAGCCAACTGATTTACGAAGACGAACAAGTAGTCGCGTTTAAAGATTTAAACCCGCAAGCGCCGACCCACTTGCTCATCATCCCGCGCAAACACATTGCGCGCTTAACTGAAGCGGATGAACAAGACGCTGCTTTACTAGGGCACATTTTGCTGGTTGCCAAAAAATTGGCCGAAAAATTTGACTTAAAAGATTTTCGGTTGGTTACCAATAACGGCAAAGGTGCCGGGCAGAGTGTGGATCATTTGCATTTCCACCTGATGGCCGGACGCCGATTCATGTGGCCGGCCGGGTAACGCTGGAAAAAAAGAGTAAAATAATCTATAATATATAGGAAAGATTTTCTTTATTTTTAACTACAGCCGTAGAAGGTGGTGAAAAACGGAATGGTTTTCGTGAAAGTAAGAGATGCCGAACATTTGGAAGAAGCTCTCAAACGCTTCAAACGCGAATGTGAAAAAAACGGTATCTTACGTGAAATCAAAAGACGCGAAACGTATATGCCTCCGAGCGTAAAACGCAAAATCAAATCGCAGGAAGCTCAACGCCGCGCCAGACGTACCAAACGCAGACGTTTTTAATTAAAGAAGTTGCACAGGCAATAGTCCTTTACGTAAGTATCGGGCTATTGCCTTATTTGCCTTTAAATTAGCGCTCTTCGGCGGTAGATGTGAACAACGATATCGTAGAACAAATTAAAGACAAGTTAGACATTGTAGAATTTATCCGGCAATACGTACCCAGCCTTAAACGCGCGGGTAAAACCTACAAGGCCTGCTGCCCTTTTCATAAAGAAAAAACACCTTCTTTCACTTGCAGTAGCGAAAAGGGGCTCTTTTATTGTTTCGGTTGCCAAGAAGGCGGCGATATCTTTGCGTTTCTGATGAAGATAGAAAATTTATCCTTCAACGAAGCGTTGGAAAAATTAGCCGAACAGGCCGGGGTAGAATATAAGCCGCAAAAGCCATTAACCGGCGAAGAACAACGCCGGGCCAGCGCACGCCGGGTGTTGGATTTTGCCAAAACGTTCTATCATAAAAATTTAATGTCAGCTGCCGGCACACACGCGCGCGCGTACGTTAAAAAGCGCAATTTGACCAAAGAAACGTGTGAGCATTTTGAACTTGGTTTGGCCTTTAATGAGCCGACGTCTTTGGCTGGAGCGGCTCGGGCGGCCGGATATACCAACCAGGATTTATCAGACGGCGGTTTGTGCGCCAGCACTTCCTACGGTTTGCGCGATTATTTCAGAAACCGGCTAATGTTCCCTATTATCAATCACCGGGGAGATACGATAGGTTTTGGCGGGCGTATTTTAGGGGACGGGGAACCTAAATATTTAAATTCTCCGGAAACGGTTTTATTTACAAAATCACATGTATTGTATGGGCTCAATTTTGCAGGACCCGCCATCCGCAAAGCCCAACGGGCCGTGTTATTGGAAGGATACATGGACGTAATCGGTTGCCACCAAGCGGGCGTAAATTATACGGTCGCTCCGTTGGGAACCAGCTTAACGGAAGAACATGCCCGGTTGTTAAAGCGCTATACGGATAACGTAATCGTTCTTTTTGACCCGGACGCCGCCGGAATTAAAGCGGCTTTACGCGGCTCGCTTATTTTGATTGAACAAGGGCTTTTTGTAAAAGTAGCCTCTTTGCCGGAAGGCTTAGACCCCGATGAATTTATTGCTAAATACGGCAAAGAAGCATTTGAAAAAATTTTAGATAATGCAGAAGAATTGATTGCGTTCCATACAAAATTACAACTAGAGTTGCATCCTCAGCCGCTGGGCGCGCAAGATAAAACACGCGTAGTAAGCGAGTTGGTGGAAACAATTTTGAAACAGCCGGACGAAATTGTCCGGCGGGAATGGGCCAAATATGTGGCCGAACATGTAGGAGTAGATGAACAATTGGTCGTAGAGCGGTTGCGTAAACCGACTTTGCGCATGACTCCTTTTCGCAAGAAAGAACCGGTAGCCGTTTCTGCCCCGGTATTTACACCGGCAGAAGCGGAGCTTGTTTCTTGGCTGTTAAAAGCCCCCATGCATATTGGTTTATGCGACGGGCTTACCCAAACGCATTTTTCTACGCCGCAAGCGTGGAAAACGTTTGAAGTGCTTCGCACGGCCGCGCGCACGTCCTCCGAAGGGAAAGAGGTGCTGGAACAGACGGCGTCGCAAGTGCCGGCCAGCAAACCGTTACTGGTAAAATTAGCCTTACAGCCAACGCCGGACGATTTTGACCCGGCACGGGATATTGCCGCATGTGCGGCCAAGTTGGAACAACTCGGCGTACAGAAGCGCCTCAAAGAGGTGCAACGCCAAATGAAACAATTAGGGGCGGGCAACGTGCCGTCGGAAATTATTCAAGAATACATGCAGTTGCAAAACAAATTAAAAAATAAGTAGTTGAGGAAATTATGGCAACGGGAAATAACAAACCATTAAAAGAGTTATTGGAAGAAGGTAAAGAAAGCGGATTTTTATCGTTAGAAGAACTAAACCGTTCTATTGCGGAAGCAGACATGAGTGCCGAAGATGTAGACGGAGTAATGGGGACATTGGATAATTTAGGTATCCAAGTGGTAGATCAGAAAAAATTAAAAGCGGTTGCCGCCCAAGAAAAAGAAGCCCTCAGTGAAGATTGGTCCTCTGTGCCGGATATTTCCAACTCCATTCGCATGTATTTAAGCGAGATGGGTAAAGTGCCTCTCTTAACGCGCGACGAAGAAATCACTTTAGCCCGCAACATCCGCGAACGCGAAAAAGAACTACGCAAACTTGTGTTGGAATCCCCCATCACCATGCGCGAAATTTGCAACTGGGAAGAACTCGTGGACCAGGAAGAAATGACCACCAAGGAACTCATGCCTCGCGGTAAACGCACCACCCGCGAACTTAACAACATGCGCCGCAAACTGAAAGATGCGGCCACGTTTATCGGCAAACGTGAGCAGGAAATTACTAAGCTGATGAAGGAACTGCGCGAAGGGAATTTGAGCGATAAAAAGCGCAATAACTACATAGAAAAATTGGAAGCCAAACAAAAAGAAGTAGTTACTGTTATCAATAAATTAAATTTAAACCAAAATAAAATCAAACGCCTCACCAATAAAATTAAAAACTTGGCAGACCGTCTAACGGAAACCACCAACGACATGAAGCGTTTTGATGAATATTTTGGGCCTTATAACGAAGTAAAACGACTGGTTAATCAATTAAAAAACAAAAAAATTACCGAAAAAGAATTTAAAAAGAGAACAAAATTCTCGTTGGAAGAACTAGAACGGGCGCTAGCAAACATTGAAGACGTGCGCCGCCGCCACGCCCAAATGGTAGATATGCTACCCATGACGGAAAAAGAATTCATTTCGTTTAATGACCGCATCGTGTTTTTTGAAAACATGATTTTGCAAGATAAACTAAAACTTATCAAAGCTAACTTGCGTTTGGTGGTGTCCATTGCCAAAAAACACGTTAATTCCAATTTGGAACTGTCCGACCTGATTCAAGAAGGTGGGTTAGGACTTATGAAAGCGGTGGAAAAATTTGAATACAAACGCGGATTTAAATTTTCCACGTATGCCACTTGGTGGATTCGGCAGAGCATCAACCGCGCACAATCCGTATTCCCGTGCACATGAAGGAACTCGTTTCCAAATTGACCAAAGTAACAAACAAATTCCGCCAAGAACACGGTCGCGAACCCACCTTGGAAGATTATTCCAAAACGCTGCGTCTTTCTATGGAAAAAGTAAAGAGCGTGCTTAAAATCATGCAAGACCCGATTTCTCTTTCCACGCCAATTGGTGAAGATGAAGATTCCAACTTGGAAGATTTTATTGAAGATAAGTCCGGGCCAAACCCGACCACTGCGGCGGGCGATTTCCTACGCAAGCAAGAAGTGGCTGAGGTGCTAAAAACCTTGTCCGAACGCGAAGCCAAAATTATTAGCCTTCGCTTTGGGATTGATTCGGGTTATCCCCGCACGCTGGAGGAAGTGGGCAAGATGTTTAATGTAACACGCGAGCGTGTGCGCCAGATTGAAGCCAAGGCCATCCGCAAATTGCGTCATCCCAGCCGCACGAAACTACTCAAAGATTACCAAGAGTAATAACGGCAAAAATGCCGGGGGTTTTTAAAAATATTTTTTAATTACTACTTAACATACTACCTGGGAAATATTGACTGCACCCGGGGCCGGAACACGTAACATAATTAAGTTTTCCATGAGAAAGATGATACACTAAATCAAAATTATCACTTCCGCTGTTAGTAGCATATCCGGCATTTACAGTGCCCGAGGAACCGCTTGCATTAGTAACAATCCATAAAGTTCCTCCCGGAAGTTCTACACGCGGTATCTCTATATCAAAATCATTCTCCCCCCATAAATTATTCCAATCCCCTGTATAAGAGCCATAACCACGTTGATAACTACCATCTTCCAAATAAGCCATGTTTACTGCCTTCACTAGCGCGCCAGTAGCGGTAAGGACTTTTACTCCTTTTGCTTTTTTAACTGCCTTAGTATATTGCGGCAACGCTACGCTGGACAATATACCAATAATTAACACTACTACTAATAGTTCTACAAGCGTAAAACCGCGTTTAAATGTGTTTTTCATTGTTTTGTTCCTTTTTTTCAAATTTTACTGACAAGTAAAATTTATCAAAAAAACAAAACGATTACAAGCCCTTCTAGTTTTCCTTGGTACTTTTGTGCCGACAAAAGTACCCAAAACCTCGCGGCCCGGTAAGCATAAACGCAGGGGTATTTCTTCCGGGCGGACAACTGGGCGCGTACGCCGCCTTAATGGGCCGTTTTAACGACAAACAACAAAAAAGGTGAGATGCTGAATCAAGTTCAGCATGACTAATAAACTAAAGACGTTGTCCCTGTTTTTATCGTGTAATTTTTCCCCGCCCTTTTGTGCCGTTTACAAAAAGCGTTCCAAACGGACTAGAAAATAGTTATGTTTGAGCAAAGCGAGTTTAACTATTTTCCCGTTTGGAACTGATTTTTGTGGCACGCTTGGGCGGTGTTCTTTTTGTTACTTTTTCTCACACGAGAAAAAGTAAGTAGAATCTTTTGGTACTTTTTGCCGATACAAAAAGTACAGAAAAAGCTCGCCGTTTATCAATCTTTACAGCACGAAAAAAAGCGGAAAATGATTTTAATTCATTCTCCGCTTTTTTATTTAATTAGTACCAGTTACCTGAAATTCGTCGTACCCAATTTTTGTTGCAAATACGTACGCAAGCCGGAAGGATCGCCCGTATGGCTGATGGCTTCCTGGTAGCTGATTTTCTTTTGGATATACAAATCACCCAAGGCTTGGTTCATAGTGATCATACCCGCTCCGGCGTTGGTTTGCATGGTAGTCATAATCTGTTCGGCTTTACCGTCGCGGATTAAACTGCGAACAGCGGAATTTGCCAACAACACCTCGGCCGCCATTGCGCGTCCGCCAACTAACGTAGGAATTAACTGTTGGGAAATAATAGCCTCCAACACGAAAGACAATTGCGTGCGAATCTGCGGTTGTTGGTTGGGCGGGAACACGTCAATAATACGGTTAATAGATTGAACGGCGTCGTTGGTGTGCAACGTAGCAAATACCAAGTGACCCGTTTCAGCTAACGTTAAGCACATTTCCATAGTTTCTTTATCGCGCAACTCACCGACCAGTACGATATCCGGGTCTTCGCGCAGGAAGTGTTTCAAAGCTGCCGCAAAGGAGTGTGTATCCGCCCCCACCTCGCGCTGGTTGACAATACTGCGTTTATGCGGGTGCACGAATTCGATCGGGTCTTCTACCGTCATGATATGGTTACTTTCGTTCATGTTGAGGTAGTTAATCATACTAGCTAACGAGGTAGATTTACCGGAACCGGTGGCCCCTGTTACCAGCACCAACCCTTTGTTTAGTTTCATGATGTTGTAAACAACGGCAGGCAAGTTCAATTCTTCAAAGGTCTTAAAGTCGTTCGGAATGGCACGAAGGGCTGCGGCCACATTTCCTTTTTGCTTATATACGTTTACACGCAGACGTCCCATAGATTTTAATCCAATAGAGCAGTCCAATTCCAGTTCTTCTTCAAAGCGCTGGCGTTGCTCGTCATTTAAAATAGAATAAATCAATTTCTGGGCGCCTTCTTTATCGAGGGTTTCAAACGGGGTCTGATACAAACGGCCCTGAATACGAAGTACCGGCGGCACTCCTACGGTGAGGTGAATATCGGAAGCATTTTTTGCTTTCATCATTTTAAACAGATCATCCATCGTCGCTTTGACCCGTTTCTGTTCTTGTTCTGCCATAAAAACCCTCTCTGTGTTAAATTCGCCGCACAAGTGGCGGTTTTCTATATATTACTATATCTTTCCTATTAAATCTAATGCTATGTTATTTAATGCTCCGGTCAATTTCCCGGCGGCACCGTCTGCCTGAAATACATACACCACCGGCTCGGTGCGTGTTTTCGTCAATCTGTATTTTACAATATATGTATTTTTGTGCAAAGGCTCTACTGACCAACTTCCCAAGTAACCTTGGTTTAGTTTCGGTTGATACACTTTATCCAAATACGCCGCTAATGTTCCCCGGTCTCCAGAAAGTTGATATTGTTTCACGGCAGACAAAGCTTTATCCGTCTCTGTTTCCGCTTTTGGAACCGGCACGGCAGCGGGTTGAGTGTGCGGAGCAGTCGGAGTTTGCAAATCCGGTTGGGAAACAAAAAGTTCCTGGTTTATTTCATCCGACACAAAATCAATTCGTTGCGGTTTATATTGCCGCACAGCATACAAGCCACACCAAACCACCCCGGGCACCATTAACACCGCAACTACCCACAACATTAGCCCTGCTTTGCTGGGTTTTACAGGCGGTTTTTGTTTTTCTAAAAAGTGCGCCACTTCCGGCGTAGTGGGAACCCGTACCGAAATCCGTTTGGCCGTAGGTCTGGACATCGGAGGCTCTTCCGACATCAAAGCCTTTTCCTCCGGAGAAAAAAACGGCCCGCTCTTTTTGGAAAGCACTAAATCTTCCGGCGTTTCCGAAATAGACACTGCCGGCGGCTCTTTCCACGGCAAAATAGCCGGTTCGGGGGCCGGAGGCAAATCACCTTCCGGTAAAGGCGGTAAAAAAGAAAGATCTGTTTCTTCTCTGATAAGCGGCAAACTGCATGGGATTGCTTCCGAGGGGAATCGCTCTAACACCGTTAATACAACAGCGGGCTTTTCCTGTTTGGCAGCCGGTTGTTCCGGCAAGGTTTTAGGGGTTGCCGCCGGCACAACGGTTGCAGGTTTGGGAAGCGCAATTACGTCTTCTTTCGCTTGGATTAGCGGCAGCGGTTTAATTTTATCCAACTTTTTGGACTCGCTGCGAGACAACGGAACAGATATGCGGTCCGTCTTTTTTTGAGAACCCGTTGTTTTTTTCAACAAAGCGTCTTGTAATTCCGTTACCGAATCGGCCGTGTGCCAACTGTTTTGGTCCTCGCTGGCGCCTTCCGGGCAAACCATACTGGCCGCAGAAAACCCCTCCTGCACCACCAACTCTTGCGGTGCGAACGGGCCTACTATATCTTCTCCGTTAAATAACCAGTATCTCACGTTTTGCCCCTAAAGGGTATTTTTATTTACAATACGACAACGCTTTTTGCAACCGGGAAATTACCTTTTCCTTCCCCATGTATTCCAGCATTTTAAACAAAGTGGGTCCATGCGTCCGGCCGGACACAGCTACACGTACCGGGTGGAAAATCTGGCCGGCTTTAAGCCCGTTTTCTTTGGCGGTTGAACGAGCGATGGTTTCCAAATTAGCTTCGGTAAAATCTTCCAGTTTCCCGTACGCCGCAATCATCAGCTCCAACGCTTGTTTGGCCTCCGGCTTGCCGAACACTTTTTCAATTGCTTCCGGTTCAAACACCGGGTCTTCAAAGAAGAAACGAATCAAATCCGGCACTTCGGTAAGTAGCTTATATTTTTCTTGCTCCAAGGAAACAATGCCTTCCAACTGCGCGCGGCTAACGCCCGACACATTAATCCCGGCTTTTTCAATAAACGGCAACGCCAAATCCGTTAGCCGACTAATCGGCGTAGCGCGGATGTATTCACCGTTCATCCAGTTTAGTTTTTCCGGGTCCATAACCGCAGGGCTGGGTTGGCAACCGGAGATATCAAATTTTTCTTCCAGCTCTCCGGGCGCAAAAATTTGTTGCGAGTCAGAGGTGGCCCACCCTAATAGCGCCAAATAGTTTTTTAACGCCTCGGGCAAATACCCCATGTTGCGAAATTCCACCACGTTGGTAGCCCCGTGACGTTTGGACAATTTTTTACCGTCCGGTCCGTGAATCATAGACAAGTGGGCAAAGATAGGTTCCTTCCACCCTAAGGCGCGGTACAATTGAATTTGCGCCGGCGTGTTGGAAATGTGGTCATCCCCGCGGATCACATGCGTCATACGCATCAAATGGTCATCCACTACAACCGCAAAATTATACGTCGGGTAACCGCTTGTTTTTTGAATAACCAAATCATATAAATCTTTGCTGGCAAATTTTACATGTCCGCGGATTAAATCGTCCCACTCCACATCACCTTCGGTAGGCATGCGGAAACGAATCACATATTTGCGACCTTGGGCTTCCAATTCTTTTTGTTGTTCTTCGGTTAAATGGGCGCACTTGCCGGAGTATTTCGGCGGGCGGTGTTCGGCCAAGCATTTTTGGCGGTTGGCTTCCAATTCTTCTTCAGTGCAATAGCATTTGTATGCTTTGCCTTCGGCAAGAAGTTGGTCAATATATTTTTTATAAATTCCTTGGTCAGCGCGAATGGCTTGATAATACGGAGCATCGGGACCTTTATCGGTACCGTCCGGCATGGGGCCTTCGTCCCAATTCAAATTCATCCATTGCATCCCTTCAAAAATAGCATCTGTGGAAGCTTGGGTAGAGCGTTCTTCGTCGGTATCTTCAATGCGAAGTAAAAAAGTGCCTTTATTGCGTTTGGCAAATAAATAATTAAATAAAGCGGTGCGCACCCCTCCGATATGCAAAAATCCAGTAGGTGATGGGGCAAATCTAACTCTTACGGTCATAACAATACTTAGTCCTCTTTGATGTAGTTTGTGTACATACCAACAATACACATTATAGTTATATTATACTTATTTATGATGTAAAATATTAAGGAGAGCTTTTTGATAAACCTGTAAAATCGGATTAAAAATCATGGGATTATTTTTCGTAATATCCACCCTCCTCATATGGGGTATGTGTTTAACCGTGTGGAAATGGTGCGCGTTGGCTTTTCCGGCCTTGGACGGGCGGCTATTAACGTGGCTGTTGCCCGCCTTGGTCACCCTTTTTATCTGCACGGGAATTGCCTATCCGCGCACCCATTACGGGCCGGGTTGGGTCAGCATCCTGTATTACGCTGCGTATATTAGCTTCGGATTTGTCTTTTTGGCCTTTTGCACGACGGCCGTTTTTGCACTTACCCAAGGGATTTTAAAATTATTTCACGTCCACGCCTTACAGGTACTGGGGCCGCTTAGTTTACTGACTATGGCAATCGTGTTCACCATGGCTGTTTGGGGTGGATTTTCGCAGCCCAAAATAAAACGTATTGCCGTTTCAGTTCCGGGAACCCCTTCCCTAAAAATTGCTTTATTATCCGATTCACATTTAGGATTAGGGGTCTCTCTTTCCCGGTTTGACAAGGCCCTGGCGCGGTTGGAAGCCGAAAAACCGGACGTATTATTTGCTTTAGGGGACATCTTTGAATATGGCCCAAACCGCTTGGCTTATGCCCAGCGGCTAGCCCGCTTTTCCGCGCCCTTGGGCAAATACGGTGTGTTAGGAAACCACGAGTATTATG
This sequence comes from uncultured Elusimicrobium sp., assembly GCA_902794125.1. Classification (GTDB taxonomy): domain Bacteria; phylum Elusimicrobiota; class Elusimicrobia; order Elusimicrobiales; family Elusimicrobiaceae; genus Avelusimicrobium. Next base: position 29,391 of record CADBFX010000021.1, read on the forward strand.
TGGGATATGGCGACAGCAAAGAATTTTTTAAGGAGGCCGGTCTGACACTACTGGAAAATAATACCGCCACTTTATCTAACGGCGTGCAAATAGCCGGGCTGAAAGACATTCACACAGCCCATGTCACTCCGCAAGAGATAGCCGCCGTGTTAAATACGTTAGACAAAAACCGACCGACAATTTTACTTTCGCATACGCCCAAATACGCAGAGGTTGCTGCCGAGAATGGTGCAAATTTAATGTTTAGCGGTCACACACATAACGGACAAATTTGGCCTTTTAATTATTTGGTGCGATTGCAGTTCCCGCGCGTGTACGGGTTATTTGATGTAAACGGTATGAAATTTTATATTACATCGGGCATGTTTTACTGGGGGATTCCCTTGCGCTTTTTAGCTCCGGCCGAACTACCGATTATTGAGGTAAATTAATGCGCCGTCTAGGAATTTTATTTATTTTGCTAATTATGCCCCTTTTAACAGTGGCGGCTACCTCGTTTGACGAATTATCATTTGAGGAAAAATTAGGCCAAACACTCGTTGTATTTGTAGATATAGATAGTGCCGAACAAGTCCGTCCGTTAATTGAAAGCGGAAAACTAGGCGGCGTACTGATTCAATGGGGCAATTACTCGCTTTCCCAAACAAAAACCCTGATAAATAAATTACAGAGTTGGGCTAAAAAAAGCCCTCACCAGTTGCCGCTTCTTATTTCAATTGATTATGAAGGCGGCACGGTATATACCCCCATTACCTTAGGGTTTGACTATTTGCCGACCAACATGATGTTTTCCGCCTCCGGCGACGAAGAAGGGGCAGCCACGCTGGCGTATTTAGCCGGGCTGGAATTAAAACGCACGGGAGTACATATCAATTTTTCGCCGGTGTTGGACGTAAACAGTAACCCCGGCAACCCGATTATTGGCGTCCGTTCGTTTGGCTCCAAGCCGGAAAACGTAACCCGCATGGGATTGGCATTGATAGACGGTTTTAAAGCCGCCGGAATTTTAAGTATCGTTAAACACTTCCCCGGCCATGGTGACACGTCGCAAGATTCGCACTATAACGTCCCGGTAGTAAAAGCCTCGCGGGAGCAAATGCAAAACATCCACTTAGCTCCGTTTGCCGGTGCCATTACGCACCAAGTGGACGGAATTATGACCGGGCATGTGATGTATCCGGCGTTGGACGCCAAGAACATAGCCACGTTTTCTAAACCGATTTTGCAAGATTTATTACGAAAAAAAATGGGATTTAACGGGCTTTTAGTAACTGATAGTTTGGATATGAAAGGAGCTACCGCTTACTGCACGTTGGCCGGGTGCGCGGCCAAAGCATTGGATAGTGGCGAAGATATGATTTTATTGGGTCGTTACATTAAACCCGTCACCCTATACAACCAAATTTTACAAGAAGTTACTTCCCGCGGTTTACAAAAACGGGTGGAAGTGGCCGCTAAAAAAATTTTTGAAACAAAAGAAAAATTGGGCCTTTTCTCCAACGACCCGCAAGATATCCCGGCCCCATCAGCCAATGCTTATCAGGCCGCCTTGGAAAAATTAAGCGATAAAGCCGTAACGCTGGTGCGCGACACGCCGCATTTACTGCCGGTAACAGCTCCCAGCGGTAAAACGCCTACCGTTTGCGCGGTGTTCTTTTCACCGGCCCGCTTTGCAGACCAACTCATGAGTTTAACAAAACCTTTCCTGGAAAACGGTTGGAAGGTGCGCAGCTATAACGCCGCGCTTACCCCCCATCAGAAGGATAGCCAACGCGCTGCACAATGCGCCAAAGGGGCCGATTTACTAATAGTAACCAGTTTACAATGGGCCGATAAAACAAACATCAACCAAAAAAATGCGATTAACGGGTTATTAAAAGAAAATAAAAGAACTGTGTTTATTTCCACCATGAGCCCTTACGATATCAAAAACTACCCCGAAGCCCCCACCGTGCTGGCCACGTACGGACTTAACAAATATGTATTGCAAACTGCCGCCAAGATCATCCTGGGCAAGGTAAAGCCTCAGGGAACATTACCGGTAGAAATTAAATAGTTAGTTTTTTTGAGAACGGTGCGCAGCAATAAATTCGTATATAGCCGGCAGCACCGAAAGGAAGATAATTACTACTACCACATAGTGAAAATGATGTTGCACAACAGGTAAATCCGCAAAGAAATACCCACCTAGTACAAACAAACACACCCACAAAAAAGCGCCGATTACGTTGAAAGAAGCAAAGTGAAAATACGTCATTTTTCCAATCCCCGCCACAAACGGGGCAAACGTGCGGATAATGGGAATAAAACGCGCTAAAATAATCGTTTTCCCGCCGTATTTTTCATAAAATGCGTGTGCTTTTAACAAGTGCTTTTTATTTAAAAAAATGCTGTCTTCTTTTGTAAACACTTTAGGGCCCAGCCACTTGCCGATTTCATAATTACAAAAATCACCCAACACCGCGGCCGCAAACACCACAGGAATCAACACCCAAAGCGAAATAGAACTACCGGGCGCAGCTGCCAAGGCTCCGCACGCAAACAGCAAAGAATCCCCCGGCAAAAACGGTGTTACCACAAGCCCTGTTTCACAAAAAACCACCGCAAAAATCACCACATACAACCAAATACCCATCCACGCCGCCCAGGCGTTTAAATGGATGTCCAAATGTAAAAAAATATCTATTATCTGTGAAAGCAGTTCCATAACTTTTTACCGAAAAAGCGTCATTAAAATCCCTTTGAGCATAATTTTAGGGTCGCTAGCTTGGGAAGATTTAAAAGACGCATCCGCCTCTATAATGCGGTTCAGCGTGGCTAAAAATTGCTTTTGGGAAGGGAAATTACGCGCCGCACTGACAAGCCGGCTTTCCCACGGAAACAAACCCGCTGCTCTTAAAATTTCACCAGAGGCCATACCGGCTTCGCTCATGCGTTTAATGCGTGCCATTTTTTCAATGGGATACGTCATTTTGGCAAGCACGGCTACCGGTTCTTCACCATCATCTAACAATTTATCCACCAATTTTATAGCGCGCGCCTTGGCGCACGATGTAATCGCATTAGAAAGTTCAAACGGATTTTCTTCTTTGCTAAAACCGATGCACGCCAGCACATCTTCGGTGGAAATGGTTTTATCCGACCGTTCGGCTACGTATAAGGATAGTTTTTCTATTTCATTTTCTAATGCTAACAGTTCACTACCCACACTTTCGCACAATAAATCTACCGCTTCAAAATGGGCCGTTAATCCTTTCTCACGCAATTTCTCACGCGCCCATAACGTTAGTTCATCCCGTTTGAGTTCTGCAAAATCGGCCACGGTTCCCGCTTCGGCACTGAGGGCTGCCAGATTTTTCTCTGTCTTAAATTTTTTAGTGTCATTATGGGTAAGTACTAAAGTGGTAGTCGGAAGCGGATTTTCCAAATAACGCAAAAGTGCTTCTTTGGGTTCCTTACGCAATTTTTCAATACCCGTCAGAACAAGCATACGCGCAGACGAAAAAACAGGAGCTGTATTAGCCATCGCCAACACTTCGGCAAAATCGGCTTTGTCAGCTTCGGACTCGTAGAAATTAAAATCATCCGGCTGAATAATCTGCCGGATACGGCGGATAATTAACTGCTTGCGGTAGGTATCTTCCCCGGTTAGTAAATAGACGGGAGAAACCGTGCCCTTTTCCAAGGCGGCAGTTAATTTTTCAGCAGTAAGTTTAGGCATATTATTGGGTAATGGTGGTATATTCCGGGTTGTTCATTACTTTTTTCTTGTTTTCGCTCATCACCGA
>CADBFX010000022.1 GCA_902794125.1 uncultured Elusimicrobium sp.
GATGGTGCCTTCTATGCTGTCAGGCAAAATGCAAGCCGTGTTAGGATATCAGCAATTCTTTTGGGTGGCTTTTATTATTAGTTTAATTACATTTGCCATTGTGCCGCTGGCCTTTAAAATTCAGGCAATTGATGACGCGGAGCAATCTTTCCGCCAAAAGGAGTAATTTATGGTGTCTTTGCCGCCTACCGAACGAACCAATCTGCACACTACTCGCTTGGACAAACTAACCCCGCAACAACTGGCCCAAGCATTTAACGCAGAGGATCTAAACGCTGCCCGCGCCGTACAAAAAGCAAATAAACAAATCGCAAAAGCGATTGTAATGGCGGCACAAGTGTTTGCCGCGCACAAGTGTTTGCCGCTAACCATAAAATTATTTTTATAGGTGCCGGCACCAGCGGACGGTTAGGCATTTTAGAAGCAGTGGAATGTGTCCCCACCTTTGGCACAAAACCCTCCCAAATTATCGGCATCATTGCCGGTGGAAATAAAGCCGTTTTCCGCTCGCAAGAAGGGGCGGAAGACAATTCCCAACAAGGGGCTAAAGATCTTGCAAAAAAAGCAAAAAAAGGCGATTTTGTAATTGGTATTTCCGCCAGCGGCACAGCCCCTTATGTTCAAGGCGCGTTAGCGCAAGCGCAAAAAATAGGGGCTTACACGGCTCTCTTATCCTGCAATCCGCAAGCCCCCATAAAACATGCCCATATACACATTTATTTACCAACCGGGCCGGAGGCCTTAAGCGGTTCTACCCGTCTAAAAGCCGGCACCGCCACCAAAATGACTTTAAACGCGATTACCACCGGAGCGATGGCCTTATGTGGCAAGACGTACGGCAATTTGATGGTAGATGTACGCCCTACTAATAAAAAACTAGTTGCTCGCGCTACACGGCTAATCGGGCAAATTGCACACACAAATGAAAATACCGCTAAGCGCTTGTTAAAAGCGTCCGGCGGGAATGTAAAAACTGCCATTGTAATGCATTGTAAAAAAGCTACCGCCGCACAGGCCAAAAAATTATTAGCCGCCAAAAAAGGGTTTTTAAGCGAGGTGCTGCGCTTTACAGCAAAAATTATTGCACGCCTATTCTTTGCGCGCGGCGGAACTAAGCCAACTTCATTACGAACTGGGCAAGTTGTATGCTAATACGGTCGTAAAATTTTTAAAAGAATTTCATTTGTCTAAAAAAGATATTTGCGTAATCGGTTCTCACGGTCAAACTGTTTATCACGGCCCGAAAGACCGCATCCCTAACACGTTACAAATTGGCGAACCCTCCTTTTTAGCCGCCCAATTGGAAGTGCCGGTGGTGAGCGATTTTCGCGCCAAAGACATGGCACTGGGGGGTGAAGGGGCCCCTTTAATGCCGTTTTTTGATGAATATATTTGGGGACAAGGAACCCCTAAAATTTTACTTAACATTGGCGGAATTTCAAATTTTTCCGTCGTCGGTAAAGGCCGCACTACTTTTGGCTTTGATGCTGGCCCCGGCAATACACTGATGGACTTATTTTGCCAAACGCATTTTCATAAACCGTTTGATAAAAACGGTAAATTGGCCGCGAAAGGAACGCCGGATAAAAAGTTAGTCTCCCGGCTGCTTACGCAAAAATTCTTTAGCCAAAAACCGCCGAAAAGTTTAGATAAAAATGCCTTTGGCAGTGATTACTTAACGAAATACTTTCTAAAAAATTCTTCTAAAAATCTGTACGATATCCTCGCCACGCTTACGTGGTTTACCGCCGCAGCTATTGCCCAGCAAATTACGCGCTTTGTATCGCCAAAAGATCAACAAGAAATCGTTCTTTCCGGCGGAGGAAATTACAATCAAACCCTCGTGCGTTTTTTGCAAGAAATGTTGCCGCACATAAAGATTAGCACCACGCACGATTATCACATGGATCCGCAAGCCAAAGAAAGTGCTGCTTTTGCACTGTTTGCCTGGTTGGCGCTGAATAAAAAAATTAACCATTGTTCCCGGGCAACGGGCGCACGCAAATCTTCCGTCTTAGGAAAAATTTCACTATGAACAAATCACGCCTTGTGCATCCCGGTTTTTGGTTTGGGAAAACCCCGTTAGAAGAAGCGTTAAAGTTAGCTAAGCGCGGAGTAGGAGGTTTTTGCCTTTACGGAGGCACAAAAGAGGAAGTAGCCGCTTTTACGGCGGCTGCGAGGGCCGCTTCCCCGTTGGACTATTTACTAATTTCTGCCGATTACGAAGATGGTTTAGGCCGTTGGTTGCCGGATGCGCCGCTACTGCCTTCCAATATGGCTCTAGGTGCTGCGCAAGATGAAAAACTGGCTTTTGAAAAAGGTCTTCTTACAGCCCGCCAAGCACGCAGCTTAGGGGTGGATTGGGTTTTCGCACCGGTGGTAGATTTGGCCAGCAACCCGCTAAATCCCATCGTAAACACGCGTTCTTTTTCCGCAAACAGTGCCGATATCATCCGGCTGGCCCGTGCGTTTATGAAAGGGCTACGCCAAGGCGGCGCGCTAAACAGTTTAAAACATTTCCCGGGCCATGGGGATACAACAACAGACTCCCACTTAGGTTTACCGGTAATTCGCCGCAGTCTGGCACAACTGCAACAATCCGATTTAATTCCTTTCCAAGCACTTTTGCCGGAGGCCGACAGTGTAATGATTGGGCATTTATCACTGCCTTTAATTGACGAACAAAAACCAGCTTCTTTATCCAAAGAAATCATTGGGTCGCTGTTACGCGAAAAGATGCATTTTAAGGGTTGTGTGGTGACAGATGCGCTACTTATGAAGGCCATCGGGGACGAAAAACAAGCCGCGCTGGACGCTTTAGCCGCCGGGGCCGATATTTTGCTCGTCCCGCAAGACCCAGCCGGACTGATAGATTTTTTGGAACAAACCCAACTGCCGCAATCGTATTTGAATCGTTCCGAACAAGCACAAGATGCTCTTTGCAGTCAAGTTCAACAAGTAATCCCTCCAACATTGCAAGATGCTTTTAATCCGAACGATTTTACTTTACGTACTGCCCAAAAAGCCATTGTTCAAACCGGGCCGGATTTTGCACTACAACCCGGCGAAACGGTTTATTATTTGGAAGTAGGAAACACAACTAATATTTCGGCAAAACCGTTTTTAGATACGTTAGAAAAACACGCTATTAAAGCACTTCCTTTTCAAAATCAAGAAGGACCCGTTATCGTGCTTTGTTTCCGCCGGTATCAAGCGTTTGAAGGAAGTATTGGTTTGCAAAAAGAAGAAATGCTGTTATTGAAACGCGTATTAAAAACTTCGCCGCGGTGTGCTTGTATATTGTTCGCTAGCCCCTGGGCTCTTGGAAAACCGTCTGAAACGCATACCACCCTTTTTACCTTTAGCCCGGCACCGGAATTTCAACAAACGGCTGCGGAAATTTTACTAGGTCTACGCAAAAGCCAAGGGAAACTTCCCGTTTCTTTTTAATTACCAATAAGCAGATACCGTTTGATTGCGCTCGCTTCTTAAAAAGTGAGCACCGTTTATTTCCACAAAACGCGCTTGTTCTCCTACACACACGGACGACGTCTTATAATGTACGCAAAACGAAAGCCCTTCCGGCTCACGCCCCGTATATCCTTTTTGTTCCCAACGGTGGCCCTCTTTGGATAGGTACTTTTCCCAAGTGGAAATAATTTCCGTTTTATCAAACTGCCAGGTTTCTCCGGGCCATCGGTAGGGTAAAACATTTTCTGATTTAGGGCCAAGCACAAATTCAGCTGTGGAAGTAGAAAACCCGATATGTTGCAATGCGCGGGATATTTTTTCCGCTTCAAACCCCTCGTTAAAAACAAAAAGTTGGCGGTTTGCCGTCCGCACTAAAACGGCCCGTTTATTCCATTCGCTAAGTAGCCAAACTTTATTTTGCGCCGTATAAAAGTATCCCGCGGCCCACGCTAATAATCCGCACACCAGTAACGGCTTGCCTAAACGGCGCGCTAACATAGATTGCGGCCCATGCAATCCATAAAATAACGCTATATAATACGCGCACACCGTTCCCGGATTCCAAGCCGTAACGGCAACGGAAGAAAACGGTAAGTGAGCAAAGAAAATAACAATTTCTTTAAAAATCCACAAAATACTTCCACACGGATGTAAAAGAAGCCACCCTGCGTGGCATAATGAAAGCACATAATAGGCACTACAGAGCACCATTAGCACCGAAGCCAAGGGAACCAATATAATGTTGCTGGCCAACCCCACTAAAGACACTTTATAAAACGAGTTAGTAAATATCGGCAGTAGAGCCAACTGGCTTACTAGTGTAGCCAAAAATATCTGAACGAAAAACCGGACTGCTTTGGGCCAACGAGCCGGCAAACGGTAATTCGTCACACATAACACAATAGCCAGGGTGGCCAAGAAAGACATTTGAAACCCCGTCTCAAACACGGCCGCCGGATGAAAAACCAAAATAATCGCGCAAGACAAAATAAGCCCTTGCAACACACCACTATTACGCCCTAAATAATACCCGCTACACGCGCAAACTGCCATTAAATATGCCCGCACTAACGGCGCATCCGCACCGGCTACTAACGTATAAATCCCGGCGGTCACCAAGGCAATCACTAACATCTTTCGGCGGCTTAAGCCCAACAAATAACCCAAACCCAATGTCATCAACGTAACAAACCCCACATTGCCGCCAGAAGCCACCAACAAATGAATAGCACCGCTGTCTTGAAATGCCGTATATAAATCAGACGAAAGTTCACTGCGCTCTCCCAACAAAACACCGCCAGCAATAGCGGCGAGTTCCGGCGGGAAAGAACGCGCGAATGTTTGCAAGATATCTTCGCGCAACGCCCGTATCCAACGCCACAAAAGAGGAGCTCGGTGATAAACGGAAACGTCGTTACTTTTAATTTCCACAAATATATTTTTAAGTGACAAATAAGTGCGCCAATTAAAATTTCCCGGCAAATCAATTCCATACGGCTCTTGCAGTTTTCCGTGAATTATCAGCGTATCTTTCCACTCAACCTCGGAAGATAAACGCGCATAAACATATCCCTTGGCGGGGATATTATCTACCAGAAATACCTTGACTACCACATTATGAGAATTATTTCTGACGACGGGAAAACTTTCTACCCGGCCTACCAAGGTAACTGTTTTTTGCGGCAAGGAATGGAAAACATCCCGCTTAGAAGGAGCGGGATGATAGAAAAATGAAAGCAGCAAAATAGCACTAACAACCAACCACAGCAAAGGCCGTTTGTAAAAATCGGGATGCATTAAAGTTTAGTTCTTCCTTTCAGAGAATAACCCAATGTCATTTCGTCCAAATAATCAATGTCGCCACCCAACGGAACACCATACCCGATACGGGTTACTTGCCCCACCAACCCACGCAACAAATCGGCTAAATAAAGAGCTGTTGTTTCGCCTTCGTTGTCCGGGTCTGTCGCTAAAATTACTTCGCGCACCGGCTCTTGTGCATTTTGTACGCGCGCAAGCAGTTCGCGCACTTTAACTTGCTCGGCACTGCGGCCTTCTAACGGAGAAATTGCCCCGTGCAACACGTGGTAGAGCCCTTTATAAGCCCCTGTTTTTTCAATGGCTTCAATATCTTGCGGGTCCTCTACTACGCAAATAAGACCGTGGTCGCGGTCCGGGTCACGGCAAATATCACACAAATCATTTTCGCTGTAGGAAAAACAGACAGGACACAACTTAACATCTTGCTTTACAGATAAGAGTGCATTTACAAATTCTTCCGCTTCCCCTTGCGAGGCACGCAAAAAATAGGCCGCAAACCGCTCCGCCTGCCGCGGCCCAACGCCGGGCAATCTGCGCAAAGCACGGATTAAACGGTCTAAACTTTTCATAAATTAAGCCATTAACTCGCCGGGGAAAATATCTAAAATTTCTTTTAATTCTTCCGGGGCATCTTTTGCGACGGAAGGTTCCGGCAGGATGTCTGCTTCAAAATTTCCGGCTACAAAAGGTTCTTCGCTAGTAAGGGGTTCCGCCGACGTTGTTTTGGCTGCGCGCGAAGAAACACGGGCGGCGGCTGTTTTTGTTTTCGTTGACGATGCTTTAGAAGCGGTGGCCGAAGCTGCCAATTTAAACGTAATGGTACGCCCACCGATTTCTTTAGCGGCTGCTTGCAACTCGGTTAATTTGTTTTGCGCCGGGATTTGATAAAATTCTTTCCCCGCAGCAAATTGAAGCGTCCAGGCATCTTCGTCAAAAACAACGGAACAATTCGTCATTACGTCGTAAACAAACGGACTTTTTTCAAAATGTTTAAGCATCTTCTCCCACAATTGCCGGTTAGAAATTGCTTTGTTTATTTCCGGCATTGGGGCGGAGGTTACGTCTTCTTCTGTTTCTGCTTGCCAATCGGGAGTGGTTGCTGTTTGTGCAGGTTTAACTGCGGGGGCAGCAACGGATTTTGTGCGTGTGGAAACAACCGCCGGGCGGGATACCGTTTTGGGTGCAGAAGCGGAACCGCGCGGCGCAGAAGGTGTGGAGGAAACCGGTGCATCTTCGCCCCGTTCCAAGGCTTCTAAGCGGCGGATAAAACTTTCTATATCCAAACAACTGTCCATCACGGTAAATATGCCTACTTCGGCACTGATTAACGCATTATCCGAAAATTTTACTTCTTCTATAATTTTGTTAATTTTGCGCGAAACTTGCGCCAAAAAACCGGGACTGACGCCTTCTAAAATCTGTTTAGCTCCTTCAAAAGGTTCATCCCCTTGCCCAAGCGAAAAATAGAATAGGTCTCCCAGCGTATTTTTTAAATCGCGCAGAAAAGAATTTGCATCAAACCCTTCGGTTTTAAGCGTTTCAAATACCTGATGTAAAGCCGCATTATCCTTTTGGATAAGTGCTTCCACGGCTTGTTTAATTAAATCGTTAGGGGTTAAACCCAGCATATCGCCGACCAATTTTTCATCAATCCGGTTTCCTGCGTACGCGATAGCACGGTCCAACAACGTAAGAGCGTCACGCATCGCGCCACCTGCATTCTTCGCAATAATCTTGGCTGCTTCAGGCGTAAGTTCAAAGTTTTCGGCGCCCGCTAAATCTAATAAATGCGTTGTAATTTCTTCCACCGTGAGCGGACGAAAACGAAAAGTTTGGCAACGGCTGACAATAGTAGCCGGCACTTTGTGTTTTTCCGTTGTAGCCAAAATAAATACTACGTGGGCTGGTGGTTCTTCAATAGTTTTTAAAAGGGCATTAAACGAGCTGGTGGACAACATATGGACTTCGTCTAAAATAAATACTTTAAAACGGTCCCGCGTAGAGGCAAGAGCCACTGTGTCAATAATAGCTTCGCGTACTTTTTCTACTTGCGTGTTGCTGGCCGCGTCTAATTCCAACACGTCTAAATCAGCGCTTTGGGCAATTTCCAAACATTGCGGACATTTACCGCAAGGTTCAGCGGTTGGTTTATTCTCTTTATGCCCGGTACAGTTAAGTGCTTTGGCTAAAATACGGGCCGTGGTTGTTTTACCACAACCGCGCGGACCGTAAAACAAATAAGCATGGGCAATGCGGCCTAATTTAAGTGCGTTTTGGAGGGTTTTGGAAATACTTTCCTGCCCGACCATATCTTCAAACTTTTGCGGACGGTATTTGTTGGCTAGACTGACATATTGCGTATTCGTATTATCCATAAATCAACCTCTAAAATTTTTCTTCGCACGGGAAACAGCATTTCGGTAATCTAAACTGATTTTTCCGGGGCCTAAAAGAGCGGCGGGCAACAATGAAGCCGCCATTAAAAGCACAAGTGCTACATATATTTTATTAAAGTTCGCCCCAAAAAATACCAAACTTACGGCCCCCATGCACAAAACAGCGGCCGCCGCAGCAATGCGCGTGAACCAGCCAAGCACCAATAATAATCCCAAAAAAAGCCCGGTTACCAGTAAAGAAATACCCACCGGCAACGGAAAATGAAAAGCAGCAATGTTATACAAAAATTCCCGATAGAATAATAATCCGCCGATAGAAATATATAAAAGGGCACCGCCGGCACATAAACGCGTTAAAAAAACGGTCCACGAAAAAGCGGTTTCATCAATAATGCAATGTAAATCCAGCTGACGCATAGTTCCCTCCTTATAAAAACGGAACTTCCACCGACATAGAAAAAAAGGTGCGGCGATTGTTTTCTTGCCGAGGTTCAAACACTTCCACACCACCGGAAATAACAGTCTCCCCCCAGCGCAAGAAAAGCCCTGCATTGACAGCAGCGGAAGGGTCGTCTGCCGCACCATATTGATAACGCACATATGTAGCATACGGCGAAACAATCGGCGTTTGATAACTAATCCGTAAGGCCGCGGCATCTCTAATAAACCCTTGTATGACAGCCGTCATAAAAGGAACATCCGCCCAACTAAAAGATACATCCTCGCGTTGCGGCGTACTATATTTTAGCACTTTCTGCCACGCTCCTTTCAAGTTCCAATGTCCCACGTCTATGGATCCCTGAACGGCCATATTGGTTTCTACTTCTTTAAATGGGTCCGGTAAGCCCCGGTGCAGACTATCCACCCACACTTTATACCGCCCTTGCCCTACTTGCAAGCTGACCTGCGGATTAGAAAAAAGAGTACTTTTGTAAAAAGGGGCCCATCTGATTCCGGTAAAGTATTGCACGCCCCGATCCCCCACGGAGGGAGGACGCCAATAAGTACCTGCAAAAATTTGCCAATCATCCGTTAATTCGTAAGCCCCGCGCAACCCGTAGCGTTGGGCCGTGCCGGTTTTTTCTACATCCGGGTCATCATCCATGCGATAATATTCGTAAGAAGGCGTTAATATAATTCCGGCGTCACTGTCCCAGCGAAACACCGCCCGCATAGCGGAGTAACCGCGCTCCCCGTTTACGCCCGAAAAACTGAGCTGCCCGTAGCAGCATGCTAACGGGCAGATCAGTATCAGCAAACTAAGTAACGCAGTTTTAAAACGCATTATTTATGTGCTTTTTTGGCCTTGGCAACTTTGGCGTCTTCATCTTGTAAGAATTTGACGTAGTTGGTTGCTTTGCGTTTTTTCCAAGCGCCTTTATGGTAGCCATATCCGATAATGAGCGGAATGAGCGTGGTGCATTCACCATATACCATTTGTTCCAAAGCGGTGGAAACTTTACCCCAAGAAGAAGCTTCTTTAAGGGTAGAACCGGACAAGGCTCCGTCGCGCACGTCGGCTACGGTGATTTGTACGGCATATTTGTGCATCGGGATTTCAGCGCCCAAAATTTCAGCTGCTACCACGGTGTCTTGCGCAAAGTTTTTCGGCACGCCACCGGACCACATCATAAGCCCCGTTTCTTTGGCTTTGATTTTGATTTTGGTGAGTTCCAAGAAATCTTTGGCACTGTCAATAGATACGTGAGCTGCCGGATGTTCCGTTTGGTGGGCTACAAAGCCGAAGCCGGCCGAGCAGTCGCTAAACGCAGGCACGAATATCGGTACGCCATGTTTGTAAGCATTATAGACGATAGAATCTTTGCCTTTTTTATTTTTTTCTAACCATTTACCCATTTCCCAAATAAATTCGCGGGAAGAATAGGGGCGAGGTTCCAAGTAATTGCAGATTTTGTGAATCGTTTCATCGCAATTTTTAAGTTGGTCTTCGTCGATATAGGTGTCGTAGATGCGGTCAATATGCAAATCGCGCAATAAATTGTCGTCTTGGTTGTACGGAGTACCAATATAGTGTTTATAGCCAAGCGCTTCAAAGAAGTCTTGGTCCACAATGTTAGCCCCGTTGGAAACGATGGCATCTACCATGTTGTTTTGGATCATATCTACCACTACTTTTTTCATACCGGCAGATACTAAAGACCCAGCGATACACAAAATCACGGAGCAGTTCTTATCCGAAAGCATCATGTTATAGATTTTGCTCGCTCTGGCCACTTCGCGGGAAGCGTAGGCCATTCCTTCAAATGCTTCTACCATGGGGACCACATTGTATTTTTTCAAATCAATGTGTTTGATGGTATTTTTGAGGAAGTCTTTTTTGGTTAGTTTTACCATTTCTTTTTACACCTCTTGCTGGAATTAACTTCTATTTAGTAAATTATAGTAAATAACACGCAATTTTCATAGAAAAAATTGCAACTTTTTTTTGTTATAAATTTATCCGGGCTTTTGTGCCCAGAAGGAGCGTTCCATGTACCCAAACTTAAAACAAACCGATCCGGCCGTTTTTGAGGCCGTACAAAAAGAGCTTTCCCGCCAGCGCGAGAAACTGGAATTAATCGCTTCCGAAAATTTCACTTCGCTGGCCGTTATGCAAGCGCAAGGATCTGTTTTAACCAACAAATACGCTGAAGGATATCCCGCCAAACGCTATTACGGCGGATGCGAATTTGTGGACCAAGTGGAAACATTGGCCATTGAGCGCGCCAAAAAATTATTCGGTGCCGAACACGCCAACGTGCAACCTCACTCCGGCGCGCAAGCTAATATGGCTGTTTATTTTGCGCTTTTACAACCCGGGGATACAGTCTTGGGTTTAAATCTTTCGCACGGCGGACATTTAACGCACGGACACCCCATGAATTACTCCGGCAAACTCTACAACATTATCGCCATGAACGTGCGCAAAGACACTGAACAAATTGATTATGATGAAGCCGCACAATTAGCCCTGCAACATAAACCCAAATTAATTTTTGCGGGTGCGTCTAACTATTCGCGCAAATTTGATTGGAAACGCTTACGCGAAATCGCCGACTCGTGCGGTGCTTATTTGGCGTGTGATATTGCCCATTACGCGGGATTAGTTGCCGCCGGAGAATACCCCTCTCCTGTTCCGTACGCAGACGTAGTGACCACCACCACCCACAAAACTTTGCGCGGTCCGCGCGGAGGGCTAATCTTGTGCAAGGAAAGTTTGGCCAAAGCTATCAACTCGGCCGTTTTCCCCGGCACACAAGGTGGGCCTTTAATGCATGTAATCGCCGGAAAAGCCGTTTGTTTCGGCGAAGCATTAACGCCGGCTTTTAAAGAATATCAACATCAAATTAAAATTAACGCCGCCGAACTGGCCAAACAACTTTCGGCACGCGGATACCGCTTGGTAGCCGGCGGCACCGATTGCCACGTGATGTGTTTGGATTTGCGTTCTAAAAATATGACAGGCAAAACCGCCGAAGCCGCTTTAGATAAAGCGGGCATTACCGCCAATAAAAACACCATCCCGTTTGACCCGGAAAAACCGTTTGTCACCAGCGGGCTTCGCATCGGCACGCCGGCTATTACCACACGCGGGATGAAAGAAGCGGATATGGCGCAAGTAGCCACATTTATTGACGACGCACTTACTCACACCGAAGATGATGCTTACTTGGCTAACATCGCCCAGCAAGTAAAAGAGTTCCTTAAAAAATTCCCGTTATATCCCGAATTAATGTAGGAATTTTGTTTCTCTTTCACAAAAAAGGCCCAGTATCCCCTGGGCCTTTTGGCTCTTGTTTTGCGACGATAGAAGCGTTATAGTATAAGTATGAAGATTATCAAATATATCAGTCTATTAATGGCCTTTGTCTTGGGGGCCAGCCTTTCCTATGCTCAAGGAGGGCCTCTTACCGAGCAAATTCAGCGTACTATTCTGCGTAAAACCCGTTCTATTAGTGTGGTATCCCAACAAACAAATGATGCTCTTTATAAACGCTTGAACGCTTTATTTCAACCGCCGACATTGCCCAGTGTACCTGCACGCCCTCAATTACCGGAAATCACCAAACCGATTACATTTCGCGTGCAAGCAGGACCGCTTACCAGTGCCACAGCCTCCGCCTTTGCAATTGAAAAAGACGGCCGTTTATTTGGCGTTACGGCCGCGCACGTAATGGAAAACATTTCGCATATGCCTTGCATGGCTTTTCAAATAGCACCCAACGAATATGATATTGCCCGTATCACTTCATGGCGCAAAGGAAATCCTTTTAATGTGGACGTAGCTGTTTTTGAAATCCCTGAAGAAGCTGTTCCATATGTGCAACCCTTGCCGCTGGCCGAAGCTCCACTCCAACCGCAACAACAAGTTTCTATTGCGGGATTTGTGCATGACGAACCTTTATGGCTCCCGCAAGAAGAAGTGCTGTTTGTGGGCGCCAAGCGGGGTTTTGTCCGCAATACTTTCGGCAAGTCATTAAGCGGTATGTGCGGTTCACCCATTATGGCAGACGGAAAAGTGGCCGGCTTATATGTAGGTTTTACAAGACAGGAAACAGGTTCCCCGCGCCAAGGGTGGGTAAGTGTGCTCAATGCGGTTTCTAGTTCTCCCTTACCGCCTTTGCATCAAATCGTTTTTATGGACCAAGTAACTCCGTTAATAGAAAGTTTGGAAAAAGACACTGACCCCGAAGGTTCCGTGCTTAAAGTAATGGGGTTTCCCGTCACGTTGTTGGATGTAGAAGATCAATTGGTCACGATCCAAGTAATTCGTAACGGCGTTCCCGTAAAACACATTTATTCCGGCCCGTTAGCCGACCCGGAGCATTTGGAGCAGTTTTTAAATATCAAAGAAAATGATGTGGTTAGCGTTTCAGTCTTGCGAAAAAACAAAGATTTCCAAACCTACAACGTAAATGTTTCCACCGGCGAAGTAACTCTACAACCTTTTTAGTAAAAATATCCGCTGAGAACAAATCACAGCGGATATTTTTTGTTCTTAAAAAAGTCGGCCTCTATTATGGTAAAATAAGTTAATATGATAGCGTTTTTACAAGGCGAAATTTTAGAAGCAAAAGAAGACGGCGCCATTATCCTTTGTGCGGGCGTGGGGTACGAAGTAAACCTCCCACACGCTACTGCAGCGGATTTAACGGTTGGCGCGCCCGCTCGCTTTTATATTGCCGAATCTATCTCGCCGTACGACGGAACCGTGCTATATGGATTTGCCACCAAAGAAGATAAAGAATTATGGGCCTTGTTTAAATCCGCCATTCCAAGCACCGGCCCTAAAAAAGCATTGGAATTTTTAAATAAAGCCTTACGCTCGGTAGCCGATTTTCATAATGCTATTGTAAAGCGCGATCCCAAAATTTTAACGGGTATTTTCGGTTTTACTTCTAAAACCGCCGAAAAATTAATT